>NZ_OOGT01000092.1 GCF_900323515.1 Acinetobacter stercoris
ATTTAAAGGTTTAATTCTAAAACGTCTATACAACAATAGCCCACCAAGTCCTAATATGCTGAATATGCCAATACTGCCACCTCCACTAGTTGCACTTTTCGATGAGCCAGTGTTATTTAAAGTAACTGTTCCCGGAGTAGCTGAAACCAGACCATCAGCATCATAAACATAATATTTAAATTTATAAGTAAATGGATCTAAAGTATTTTTGATCTGTGCACTGATCTTTCCACCCAGACATGTATTCGTCTGTTTATCTGGACAAGGACCCGATCTCTCCGCAGTAATAACAATAGGATCTGGAACCTCGTCTACACGGATCGCAAGATCTTGCCCATTAGAGTCGACATAGTAGTTTGGTTTATTTGGATGAGTGCTGAGTTTACTTACATCACCATCACCATCATCATTGGTATGTTTAAGCAAATCCATTTCAACTTTCTGATCCGTACCATGTTGTACTGTATAACTCGCATTTTTTGCATAAGGTGCAATATTTTGAAATTCAGCCATAACATATGCACTGGATTGCACTTTAGAATCAGTTTTTAAGGTGATCGTATATTTGCAGAAAAATGCAGTACCTGTTGGGGTTATCTTATCATCCGTCCGGTATATAAGTATTTGTTTTAAATTTTCATCCCACTCACAAAATAAATTTTCATCCTTATCTGTACTTGACGCTGTTGGAACAAACGTCCCTTTATCATCCAGTTTCCCTTGCCCTAATGCTTCAGGTTTACTTATCGTATAATTATCAAGCGTTAAATGTTTAATCTCTCTTCCTTGCGTACTATTAACATTTTCAGCAGGTAAACTCCCTCTAAGGGGATCTGCAAAAAAAGTCCTATAGTGTTGACTTTTTTTAGTAAAATCCAGAAGTTCCGTATATTGTTTCACATAAGACTTATACAGAGGCAAAAATTCAGGTTTAGTTGCCGGGTTGTTTACTAAAGGGTTAAACGTGTCAAGTTGGTTTTGATAACTCTCAAGCAAACGAACAACATCTTGATTGCTTCCAACCAGATTGGTTGCCGTTAATCTGAGCAACTCTGTAGAACCGATATCACAAGTATTCAGATTACTTTTTTCTCCATCAGTTGCAGCACCATCAGTCTCAGCACCTGACACATTACGTGAAATTCCACGTTGGTCACTATAACCACTACAATCTGTAGCTCCTGTATCAACTAATGTAAGTTTCTTTGTACCAGTAAGGTCCTTTGTACCAGCCCTCTCTTTTGGAAAATACATTGGCATAAATCCAGTATAAGCACTTGGTTCTTGCAATTCACTTAAAACAGATAGGTAATTACTCTCCTGAGGCAAATTAATAATTTTATTTTGTTCATTTTCTCTAATTTCTCTGGCTAACTCACACTCGTTTACTCCGCCATCTTTTGTTACTACACGAATGGCATTATTTTTAAATATTGGAAAATTTGTAGTCTTCTTTTCCGAAACATCACCATTAGCATAACGACAGGATTTCCCTTCCCCATTGAATGCCAAGATGTTCAAACTTAAGTTTTTCTTCCCTGTATCATTATATAAAAATGTCGACCAGCCTTGATTATTTACTATAGTATTGTTATTCAAGGATAAAGTAGACTTGTCATCAAGAACATAATTTCCATGAGGTGTGCTGGAACTAAATTGAATGATACTTCCGCTGTTCGCGTTTACAATATTTCGCGTTACAGTAGAATTAGTCATCGCCACATTGGTATTTCCGCAAATTGCAAATGTACTTAAACTATTGGCATCACCGTTATCCAAAAAAGTCGCATAGTTTAAGGTTGCTGCATGAGTTGATGATGTGAGGTTATCGGCACAAGTCATTGCCAAAATACTACCTTTGGTTGCTTTATTTCCCTGAAAAACACCACCAACACCAGACGTTCTGTAATCCAGAACATTAGCACCAATATTAACTGTACTATTCGCGCCACTTAAATAAATAGCACCACCTTCTGCAGCCTTGGAGTTTTCGATAATCACATTATCCAGAACTAATGCACCACCTATATATAAGGCTCCTCCTCTACCTGCGCTATAGCCATCTTTTAAGATAACATTGCTAAATGAGACATTGGGCTGATTCATAATCGTCGTATTCAATATCCTTGATTTTCCACCACCTGATATCGTTGTTTTAAGAGGTGTAGGTGCTGGATACTGATTTGTTAAAACATTAATCTCATCATATTTATATGGAGCTGCCCCCATAATATTAAAGGAGCCAGTTGCTTCTAGCTCTCGAGTTAGATGATAAGTACCTTCTTCAAGCTGAATGGTATTAACTTTACTTCCAACTGATGCACAGCCACCATATGCTACATGAGTAGAAGCTACTTTTACTGCTTCTCGCAAAGAACAGTTATTCATGTTCTCGCCATCTTCATCAGCAAATGTATTGACATAAATAATTGCATTCTCGCTGTCTGCCATAATTGACATAGCAATTACTGCTGTAGTACCCAGCAATACTTTCTTATAATTTTTCATTGCTTATCCTTTCGCTTTACTACGTCTTAAACCTAATAGTCCAACTAAAATGATGAGTACGCCCACCCCAATACTGCCACCAGAGGTTTTCACCGATTTATTTTCAAAAGTATTTGGTGGAGCTTGTACTATATGTACAGGAATAGACAAATAAGGAGTTTCTTCATCGTTGAAACGTTTGGTTGTACTAATCACTAAAATATGAAACTCATCAGAACCATGCCAATTACCATTTGGAACATAAGTCACTGAACCATCAGGACTAATTGTCGTCGTCCCTTTAGAAACCGGAACCGAAGGATCCTGTACAACACGCATACAGCCCGCTTGCCAAGGTTTCCCTGTCGGATTATTTCCAAGTAAAGCCTGACATTTTTCAGCTGGGAGTAGAGTCCCGTCTCCTAATTGATCTGCAACAGTCATCTTCGCAGTCTGACCATAAAAAATGTCTTGTCCGATTAGAGCTGATGAAGAGGTGTCAACCACCAGCTCAATTGCACCTCTATCGCATGAAGTAGAAGTATCAATACGAGTCCGACCTCGTTGGTCATAAGACTCACATGTCGCCATTTTACTGTTAATCGCCGGACCGCGATTCACTATCGGTGAGTCTGACAAATGTGTATAACTATCTAGTAAACGTGGTTTAAAATAACCTAAAGATGTACTTTCATTGGTTTTAAACGGACAAAGAATACCATCCGAGTTAAGATCACACTCGCCTTCAATATCCTTTCCAGCAATTAAAGTTGTATTTCCTAAAGCAGTACTTTGCGTTCCTGCACAGCCTACTGAATATAAATTATTTGAAATATTATCGGCTACATTTCCAGCGATAAACTCACAATCGGCTTTCCCATTCTGAGCGAGTATGCTGTTTGAAATATATGCCAGTTTATACGGTGCATTAATAATCAATCCTGCAGTGTTTTTAAGCATGGTCGTGTTATTAACACGCATAACATCAAGTATCTTTGCAATATGTCCTGTATTGTTAAAGATTGTCGAGTTTAAAATACCACGACGCAGACTCTCATTAACCAAATTTTTACTTCTTTCCTCATCAAAACTTTCCTTAATGTCGAAAATCGCTGATGATGAGTCTTTAACAACATTATCCCTAATAACAGATTGAGAAATCAAAAATTGAGGTATGTCACTATAAATCACGGCACCTTGTGAAGCCTGATTATTTAAAGCAACACTATTAACGAAAGCAACCCAACTTAAAGGTTTATTTTCAGCGTATAAACCAGCATTATAAATCGCTCCACCTTGCTGGGCGAAACCCTTTTCGAGACGACTATATTGTATTCTTATGATCTCTTTATTATAAATAATTCCGCCTTTACCTGATGCGTAGTTAACATCATTCTGTTTAGCCGATGCACAGTTATCCTGACCACAGCCTTGTAAACTCACTTCATAAAAATCAATTGTACGAATTGAATCAGTATCTGAAGATCCATCTGTTGCACCAGAAGCACTTTCTTTATCGATCTCTATTTTATCCCAGACAGATGCTGGAATTGTTGGATCTTTGGTTTTCCGATCAATATAAAATAAACGATCTTTTCCTGTCATTTGAATGATAGCGTTATTGCGACCCAGAACAGGAGAAGTCGAAAGTGACGTATTTTCATATAAAGACTGAATACGTACATCTTTCATAATGTACACTTGGCTTTTCAATTTATACGTTGTGTTACCTTTTAGAATAATAGTACTACTAGAATCTTTCCCTCCACACCCCATATAACCGGATTCTGGCTTGCCTAAATTGACATATTGGATAGCATGCCTTAATGAACACTCACTGGTATCTACATCTTCCGTCGTCGTTACTGTAATATCAGCACTATAAGCATGACCAGCAATACATAATAATCCAAAAACTATGCCCCGTTTGAGCATTATAGTCTCCTTAAATTTCTTTTAATTATTTCATCTGGTCAAAAAAATATTTCACCAAATCATCCATTTCTGCGTACTTTGTCACAGCTATATAATTTTCTCAATAGTTTAGTCAAACTATCACATCTATATGCAAATAATCAGTTAATCGGTACATCTAACTCATACATTTGTCTAAGATTCTTTTTGCTGTGTTGTCCTGTATGCAGTTTACCCATTTGAACAAAAGGATGTTATTGCATTTTATTTATAAACTCTGGTCAAAAAGTACAGTTTTGACTGACTTATAATAACATTATGATTTAAATAAGAATCTTAAATCTTGCTAAAAATTTTATTACAAAATAAAAACATTGTTATTACCTTAAAAATCTATTTAATTATGTCCGATATTCATCAATTAATGCATAAATCTGTTTTAAGGTTGCATTAGATAATTTAGTTTTTTCACCTTTTAATAGTTTTTCTAATTGATCCACAGTCTGAAGCAAAGTACTGGTTTGATGTGGACCATGTAGCAGTAAGTATTCAGTAATCTGTTGATCAAAATGTACGCCTCTACGACTGAGCACAGAGGTTAATAATGCATGCCTGTCAGCATATGAATGACCGCTTGGAACACGGACACTCACGGCTTGGGTTAAACGGGATTGTAAATCTGGCAACTCCAGTTTTAACTCAATAGGTGCAAAACGGGATGAAAAGACCAATTGTCCTCCACCCTCATTATTACTGTTAATCAAATGAAAAACAGCTTTTTGCCAATGAGGCACACCACTAATGGCTTCAATATCATCCAATGCAACCAGATCATAATTTTCAAGTGAAGTGATTGCTTCAATCGGTGCATCCAGCAATTCAAGCAATGATACCTTAATTGCTGATTTGCCTATTTCCAGATACGAATCACAAATTGCGGAAAGCAAATGACTTTTCCCCGTTCCAGCACCACCATAAATATAAAAACGGTTCATCAGTCCGGCATGCAGTTGTCTGACTGCATCAATTACAGGTCCCCAACCCGGACCAGAAAAATCGCTAATTCTGGCATCCAGCTGAGGCTCTATATCCAACTGCAATTGACGCATAAATGTTTTAAATCCCTAAATTATTCTTTATCAGGTGTAACTGACTGATCTGTATCTTGAGGGTTTTTAATTTCAATATCAAGATCAACTTGCTCACTTTCAATCGAAATTTTTTCATTATTGCCATTATTGTGCACAGTTACAGTTGCAGGGCTATACCAATGACTATCTTGATAAGTCTCTTTGACATGTTTAAGTAAAACCACAATGACAGCAGCAACAGGTAAAGCAATAAGCATTCCAACAAATCCTCCAAGTTGTGCACCTGCTAAAACAGCAAATACTACAGCAACTGGAGAAAGCCCAATTTTATCACCCAGCAAGAATGGCTGAAGAATATAGCCTTCGATTGCTTGACCGATCATGAATACAACGCCAACAAGAAGTAAATGTGTCCAGTCAATTCCAAACTGGAATAAAGTGGCAATAATTGCTGCGACGATCCCAACTGCAAAACCGAGATAGGGAATAATACTAGCCAAACCAGCAACCATACCAATGATGAGACCCACTTCAAGTCCGATCAGTTGCAAACCGACAGCATAAACAATTCCAAGCAATACCATCACCAAGAACTGACCTTTTACAAATGCACCCAACACACTATGACATTCGCCAATAATCGCCAAAGTACTTTTTTCATATTTGCGAGGAATCAGATCTTTCATACTGCTTAGCATGCGGTTCCAATCCAATAGGAAATAAAAGGCAATGATAGGCATTAACACCACTGTGCCACCCACCTGAATGAAACTCCAGCCCGACTGTAATACCTTGAGTACCATAGACTGAATACTATCAACACTATAATTGGTCTGAATATAATCCATGACTACTTTAGACATTTGATCAGTATCAATTTCCATACGATCTACATTAAATGTCTGTGATACCCAAGGTAAGAAAGTATAATTAATCCAGTGTATCCCCGCAGGAATACTATCTCTGGCATAAACCAGTTGTTTCCAGACCAATGGTACAACAAACCACATTGCCCATGTAATCACGATAATAATACCGACGAATACAATAGAAATTGACAACCACCGTGGCAATATTCTGGAAAGCTTTTCAACAATTGGGCTGAATAAATATGCGATGAAAAAAGCACCGACAAATGGGAGTACTACTGGTTTAAGCAAATACAATACCCAGAGGATAAGTGCTATTCCAGCCAGAATAAAAATACGTTTCAATGTACGATCATGCATGCAATCTCGCCTTTTTTCAGTGTAATCGTTATAGGAAACAAAAATATTTGAATAAAGATAGCATTTTAGCGGAGAAATAGCACAAGAGTTTCGTATATTCAGGTTATAATCCCCGCGCGAATGCGGAGACTTCATTATGAGCAACTCAACTTCTACCCCAAACACTGGTTTAAGCTATAAAGATGCTGGTGTCGATATTGAAGCGGGCGACGCACTTGTCGATCGAATCAAATCTGTCGCTAAACGTACAACTCGCCCTGAAGTTATGGGTGGTTTAGGTGGCTTTGGCGCACTTTGTAAAATTCCTAAAGGTTATGAAGAACCTGTTTTAGTTTCTGGTACAGATGGTGTCGGAACTAAATTACGTCTTGCACTCAACTTAAACCGTCATGACACT
The DNA here is from genome assembly GCF_900323515.1 of Acinetobacter stercoris. Taxonomy (GTDB): domain Bacteria; phylum Pseudomonadota; class Gammaproteobacteria; order Pseudomonadales; family Moraxellaceae; genus Acinetobacter; species Acinetobacter stercoris. The sequence goes on from NZ_OOGT01000092.1 coordinate 7,119, forward strand.
ATTGGTCAGGATCTGGTTGCGATGTGTGTCAATGACTTACTTGTATGTGGTGCTGAACCACTATTTTTCCTAGATTATTATGCAACCGGTCATCTAAATGTCGATGTTGCCGCGAATGTTGTAACTGGTATTGGCAAAGGCTGTGAACTTGCAGGCTGTGCGCTTGTTGGTGGTGAAACAGCAGAAATGCCTGGTATGTATGAAGGCGAAGATTATGACCTTGCTGGTTTTGCAGTAGGAGTAGTTGAGCAAAGTAAAATTATTGATGGTTCTAAAGTTAAAGCTGGGGATGTTTTAATTGGGGTTGCATCGTCTGGTGCACATTCAAATGGTTACTCTCTTCTTCGTAAAATTTTAGATGTCAAAAATGTTGACCTGACTCAAACAATCGATGGTCGTTCACTTGCTGATGTTGCAATGGAACCAACTCGTATTTACGTCAAACCGGTTTTAGAGTTGTGTAAACAAGTTGATGTTCATGCGATGGCTCACATCACTGGTGGTGGTTTACCTGGTAACTTACCACGAGTTCTCCCAAATGGTGCGCAAGCAGTAATTGATGAATCATCTTGGGAATGGCCAGAACTATTCAAACTTTTACAGCGCGAAGGCAGTGTAGAACAGTTCGAAATGTACCGTACATTTAACTGTGGCGTAGGTATGGTAATAGCAGTAGATGCAGCAGATGCAGAGAAAACTGTAGATGTACTCAATACCCAAGGTGAAAAAGCTTGGAAAATTGGTCACATTGTTGATAATGCTGAATCAGTTGAAGGCGCTGACGAAAAAATTCGTGTGATTTTTGCATGATCAAAATCGCTGTTCTTGTTTCAGGAAGTGGAAGCAACTTACAAGCCTTGATTGATGCAAATCTTTCAGGGCAAATCGTAGGTGTCATATCCAATAAACCTGATGCCTTTGCACTAAAACGTGCGAAAAATGCAGATATACAAACAGCTATTATTGAACACAAACAATATCCAGATCGTGAAGCATTTGATGATGTCATGCATCAACAATTACTTGACTGGAATGTTGATCTTGTTGTCCTTGCTGGTTTCATGCGTATTTTAAGTGCCAAGTTTGTAAAAGCTTGGGAAGGAAAAATGGTTAACATTCATCCTTCCCTTCTCCCGAATTATAAAGGTATGCATACTCACCAACGTGTTTTAAATACTGGTGATGTGCTACATGGTTGCACTGTTCATTATGTCACTGCCGAACTTGATGCAGGACAAGCTTTAACACAAGGTGTGCTACGTGTAAATAAACACGATGATGTTGTGAGCTTAGCAGAACGCGTCCATGTACTTGAACATATGATTTACCCACAAGCTGTTGAATGGATCTGTAATGGTACAATCCAGCACACTGAAAATGGACAAATCCTATTTAAAGGTCTGCCCTTATCTGAACCGATTCAGTTTTGTAAATTTTAATAAAAAAAGCGCATTCCAGAATGCGCTTTTTTTATAGCTAAAACTCATAAATACATATGGCTAATTATTTTTTGTTAAAATATCTCTACATGCCTGCGAACTCATTTGCAAGGTATCATCTTTTTGCAAAGTTGCCCCGTATACATATAAACTTGTACTACCATCAGTATTACTTTTCTCGACTATCTTGGTGTTTGAACCATCTTCTGTATAAAGCGAATCTTTGACTTTTTTAACTTTAACCAAAGAAATATTACCCAATGAATCTTGGCAATACATTCCTTTTCCAGTTTCATCGAGCTTGAGCGTATATGTAAACCGATCAAAATGCCCTGTCCAGTACTGAACATTGGCAAAAGTATTCTGCATAAAAAACAGTAAAATACAAGCAGAGGTACTCAAGCTGAAAAGAAAGTTGCGACATGTAAAGTTCATAAACGACATACTTTTCTCACCATTTAATGCGATTTAAATTTAACACAATGTCGGGTTTAAAATTGTGGTGAGTTTAGAATATCTAAGTAAAGTTACATTTACACAGATACTAATTTTTCTTTGAGTAAATCAACAAGCGCGTCAGGATATTCCAGAGGGAACATATGTCCTCCTTCTGTTACTGTATAAGGAATTCCAAATTTTTTCTGTGTCAATTGAGGAAAGCCTCGCTGGTAAAAAGGGCTGCTATTTCCCACAATAAGTTCAGTAGAAACTGGCGGATTTGGCATAGGAAGCCACCAATGCGATGGATTTGTTCTAAAAATTTTCACTTCATCTGCTTTAGGAATAGTTAAAGTAACTCCACCATTAACATGATCCTCAGTTAAAGCATAATCGATGTAAGCCTGAAAGCATTCCTCATCAAAATGTTGATAAAAACCTTTTGGGCGTAACAACTCATACGCCTGCTGACGAGACTCCCAATGATCACGGCGTTTAACACTTAGTCCAGCAGGTGTCATTTTATCCACCATTTTAGGCTTGAATGTTTTTACAAGTTGAAATGCAAACGATTGCTTTCCAACAATTAATGGCGGATCCATCATAATAACCCGTTCAAAAAGTTCAGGTCTTTTATAAGAAGCCATAAATGTCAGTACAGAACCTAAAGAGTGACCTAAACCAATGACCTTCCGCCCTTCCGCCTGGCGGACAATACTGTCGACAACCTGATCAACAAGATGCACCCAGTTATTGGTAATAGGATAACGCTTATCAGGTCCAATTAATGGCACATTAATAATGTCAAAATCATTTTGGAGCTGATGAAATATTTTTTTGTACACTTTGGAAGGAACACCATTAGCATGAGCAAAGTGAATGAGTGGTTTATTTTTCATCATTTCCCTATTTATATTGAAATATTGATTCAAAAATAACGCCCATCCTCTAAATCAAGAAAATGAGCGCGACGCTTTACAGTCCATTCGAAACAACAATTACTGTAACTTTGCTTCCTGACTCATAGAAAGCTTTTGCCCAATTGCTTCAGCAGCACTACTTCCCATCTCTGATCCTACACGTCCCATGACAGAATCAAATGGGCTTCTTTCAACTGTATAGTTCACGGTTTTTTTCACTTTAAGTTCGCGTTTCAAACTTTCAATATTACCCTTTTTATCAGCAATACCAAGTTTAATCGCTTGTTCACCTGTCCAGAACAATCCAGAGAATATGGCAGGATCAGTTGATTTTAAACGTTTACCTCGCCCTTCTTTCACTGCATCAATAAAGTGATCATGCACATTATCCAGTAAAGCCTGAATATGGGCACGCTGTTCAGGATTAATTGGTTTGGTCATGCTCAGGATATCTTTATTTGTACCTGATGTCATGGTGCGATCTTCAACCCCCAATTTCTGGGCAAGAGCACTTACACCATAATTAGGCATGATCACGCCAATTGACCCTACTAGACTTGATGGATTTACCCAGATTTCATCAGCAGAAGATGCAATATAATAAGCACCTGATGCTCCCATATCTCCAATCACGGCATAAACTTTTTTCTCTGGGTTTTGTGATTTTAGATAACGTATTTCTTGCCAAATATCGTCTGACTGAACTGGTGAACCACCAGGAGAGTTAATATTCAGGACAACAGCTTTGGCAGACTTTGCATCAAAAGCCTTTTTTAAAGACTTAATCGTATCATCACTATTCACAGACTGCTTTCCTGAATCAATCGTGCCAATAATATTGACTACAGCCAGATGCGGATCAGAAGTCGTAGTCGATGCCGAACTGGTGTCTGTTAGCGAACATCCTTTATAAAGTAACAAAAGCACAATGAGTGTATAAAGTGCAGTCAGGATTTTGAAAAAGATTCCCCATCTTCGAGAACGCCGTTGTTCTTCAACTGATGCGAGCACAGCTTTTTCCAAAATTTTCCATTCCTGACCATTATTTTCTGGTCTATTTGAGTTTGTGTTTTCATTTTGTGGTTTTGGTGGCCAATCGGACATAACAAAATACGATCCAAATAAAAATTTTAGTGCTCATTATATACAAGGAATCACTAGAAACTGTCTAAACAAAATTATTTATCATATAATAATTTTAAATCACTACATTTCTTGACCCAAGCCAAACATTTGACAACGATGCCGGATAATCAAAACACAAAGACTTATCGGTTTTTACAAATCTTTAGTCGCCTTCCAATTCAAGTTTCACGTTTCATCGCTAGAATGTTGGCTGGTCTTATCAACTCTCTGCATATTACCAAAACTTCGGAAACCATTCATTTCAATATCCAGATTTGCATGCCACATCTGGATCAAGCTGAACGTGAAAGAATCACACGGGCAGCGATTCGTAATGAAATGCAATCATATCTTGAATTTTTTAGTATATGGGGCGCAAGTAATGACAAAAACCTCTCCCGAATCCGCAGCATTCAGGGGGAGCATTATGCCCATGAAGCTGTCGCTGCTGGTAAAGGATTGGTACTTATTGTCCCCCATTTTGGTACGTGGGAAGTCATGAACGCATGGTTCGCCCAATTGACCAAAATGACCATTATGTACAAACCTATCAAGAATAAAGCTGCTGATAAGTTTGTGCGTGAAGCACGTAGTCGAGAACAGGCTACCCTTGTACCTACAGACGAATCTGGTGTAATGCAGATTTTCAAGGCATTAAAGCGTGGCGGCACTACTGTTATTTTACCTGACCATACACCACATGTAGGTGGTGACATGGTTAAATATTTTGGAATTCCTTTAGCCTCAAGTAGTTTGAGCGCTAAATTAATCCAGAAGACCAAAGCCAAAGCACTTTTACTGTATGCTATCCGCGATGACAGTGATGGGTTTGATATGTTTATTGAACCATTAGATGAGCGTATCTATGAAGGTACAGCACAAGACGGGACACGCGTTATTCACGAAACTCTGGAAAATTTAATCCAACGTTATCCTGAACATTACCACTGGAGCTATAAACGCTTTAAAGCGAACCCTGAACTCAATAACGTTTACAACCTCCCTAAAGAGGAAGCTATAACCAAAATTGAGCAGGTTCGTTTAGAGGCAAAAGATGAAGACTGACTTCATCTCTTTAACCATTTCCACTTATCACGATAATTTTCAATTTTCATTTCACCATTTTCCTTTATCGTGAAATGAATACTGCCTTTTTCTATGGTGCTTTTGAGTGGTATATTTAACCGTTGCAGACGTTGTAAAGTCATTCTTGCTGGATGTTGATAGCGATTGTTAAAACCAGCTGAGACAATAGCCAGTTGAGGATGAAGCTTTTCTAAAAAATCATATGCTGAACTATGCTCACTTCCATGATGTCCCAATATCAAAACATCAACTTTTAAATCGGGATATGTTTGTAATATTTGAAATTCGGATGCCCATCCTGCATCACCCATAATCAAAAAATTTTGATATCCCCTGGAAAATGGAACCTGAATATAAACCACACATGAATGTTCATTGCGATCATCTGTGGTATTGCTTAGGCTATTTTTCTCTGGATTTAAAATCTGAATTTTGACCTGACCATGATCCCAATGTTGACCTGAATAGCAAAATTGAAATTTATCATTTCTGAAGCGTTCATCTCTTTCACTCGCATAAACTTCCCCTATGTCTATATTTTCAGAAATTTTACTAAATGCACCACTATGATCCTGATCCAAATGTGACAAAATGACCTGATCTAATCGACTAATGCCTTTGTAAGTCAAATATGGAACAATGACTTGTTCACCAATACTAAATTTATTCTCGTCATAATACCCTCCAGTATCAATGAGTATATTCCGCTCTGGAAGCTGCACCAAAACAGCCTGCCCTTGCCCTACATCTATCACGGTTAGTTCAAAAGACTCTTGTCTATGAAATGGTAAAAAAGCAGGAAAGAAGCAAATAAGTGCCCAAAATTTCGGAATAACATATTTAGGCAGGAACAATATAAAAACAGCTAAAGCTATACAAATAATCGTCGATGTTGTAAATGCAATCCATGATAATTTCGCATGAATTGTGATATCCAGAATATTTAATAAGTAATTCAGAATACTCAGTCCCCAATCTGCAATATTAAACATAAATATGCCGAGTGATTTTGAAAATAAACTTACTATCGCAGCCATAACATCTATTGGTACAATCAGTGTTCCAAGCATAGGGATTGCAATAAGATTACTCAGGGGAGAAACCCAGGAAATCTGTTTAAAAATAACAATAACCAACGGAAAAAGTGCAATAAAAATTTTCCATTGAGAATCTACAAATACTTTTAAAACAAATTTAATTCTTTGAAATCGGCTATGAAAATGAAAAGCGGATTGTTGTGAAATTGTTTGATAAATCCGGATTAAAATAAAGCATGCACCATAGGATAACCAAAAAGCTGCCGATAAAATACTAAATGGATCATACAAAAGTAATAAACTGGCACTCATCAATAATATTTTAATACTCTGTAACTGTTGCTGAATGAGTAACAGTAACGCAACCAATGTAACAGTAATAAACGTTCGAAGTGCCGGAATCTCGAAACCAACAAAAGCAGTATATCCCCATACACACAAGCAAAATGGCAAAACCATGCAATATGTTTTCGGTATACTTAAATATAGTGTAGGTTTAAATCTATTGATAAATAATGTTAAAAAACAAACAAAAAATCCTGCAAAAATCAAAACATGCGGTCCAGAAATAGCCAGTAAATGAGAAATACCCAAGCGCTTAAAACGGTTTTGCTCAGCTTCATTTAATAGACTTTGATCGCCTGTTAAAAGTGCCAGAATCAATCCTGAATGAGAAAAATGCTGGCGATCAATCAACTTCCTGAAATTTAGTCTAGATTGTTCTACCACTAGGCTAGCGCGAGCAATCCAGGTTTTCTGCTGTTCAATAAAATAAGGATACTCAACCTGACTTTCACTGATTTCGTCATAGGATGAAACTTGTATTATTCCAGCAATATTATCTTGTATTCTCCATTTTTCCTGATCAAATACACCAGCTACAGCATAACCATGTACAGGTCTAACACTACCTTGTATTTTATAATAATGTCCCAGTTGTAATGTACTTTCAGGAGCATTTACATATGCCATCCATTGCACTGGCTCTGCCCCTTGATTAAGTACCCATATTTTTTGCTGAATTTTATTATTTAGTGTAGAGGAGTGATCAAGTGAATCTTTTTGTTTTAATTGATTTATATTTTTAATATAAACAATGGCTTCAGTATTTTTAACTTCAATTACCCTGTTTGCCAGCCGTTTACTTAATGCCTGCTCGGCAAAAAGCATCCCCAAAATAATACAAGTTATATTGAGGCATATCAGGTTTAAAATTTTAAACCACAACTGTTGGTGAAAAGAAAATTTCAGAACAATCGAAATTAAAAAGAGAAAATTAAGGATTAAACAAATAAAAATAATGCTCGAACCAACAACAGGAATATCTCTCCCCATTGTTGAAATTCCCCCAATCCACCCAGATAGTGCTACTATTAAGTACATATTATTGAAT
>NZ_OOGT01000142.1 GCF_900323515.1 Acinetobacter stercoris
TTATTATACCTGTCACTTTGTAATGGATGTTTTAAACCACCAAGTTTAAAAGCATCACGACTAGATACCGCTTGAATAGCGATGTTTTCAACATAATCTGGGATATTATTTTTATTTAAATCTTGTATCTGAGTGACACTATGCGAACTATAAGGAAGATCACTATAAAAGATGATGAATTCATCTTTTATATATGAATGATTAAATTCTTTAGTCCAATTAAGATCAACAGTTCTACAGTTTATGTCGTTACTTTTAGCTAAACATATATGGCTTAATATGATTAAGTTAAGGGTGATCAATAGTTTAATCATATTAACATTCCCAGTGTTCTATATTTAGTTTTGTCCATTATTTCCCCATTTTAAATAAGCTGGACGTTCACTCAATAGATCATAGTAACGTTTTACATGAAAATAATCTGGCTTATCAAATGGTGTTAGATACCAACGTTGCACAGAAAGACCAATAGGGATGTCTGCTAGAGTAAAATTATGTCCGGTAACATAGGCTTGGGTTTCAGCAAGTTGATTTTCTAAAATTTGCATGTTTGAAATCCATTCTTTAATGCTGTGTTGAACCAGAGCAGGATCTTGATGCTTCGGAGAGTGACGGATAATATTCATTAGCGCATACATCCAGCTATTATTAAGTTCAATTGCTTGCCAGTCGATCCATTGGTCAATAATGGCTCTTTGTTTGGCTTCTGTTGAATATAAGCGTTGACTGTTATATTGGTTTGCGAGATAGCGGATAATGCTGTTGGATTGCCATAGGACGAATTCATTATCGATAATTGTCGGAATGGTGGCATTTGGATTCAGTGCTAAATACTCTGTAGATTTGGGTGATTTAAATTCTCTTCCCCAATCCTCACGCTCATATTCAACATCAAGTTCTTCGCATAACCAAAGTACTTTTCTAACATTAATAGAATTACTGCGTCCTAATATTTTAATCATTCCAAATCCGATTTTTAAAATTTTCCTTCCTAAATTGTAGAATGATTTGGGATGGTGGATTTTATTTTAATGTACTTTTACAGTAAAAAATCTAATGAAATTTATGGCATAAAAAAAGCAAAGTTTTCACTTTGCTTTTTTGTTGATCATTAGATCTTAGTGGTGATGACCACCAACACCGTGAACATGACCATGTTCTAATTCTTCTGCAGAAGCATCACGAATTTCAACGATTTCAACTTCAAAAGTAAGGTCTTGACCAGCAAGTGGGAAGTTTGCATCAACGATAACGTTGTCACCTTCAACACCTTTAACAGTTACGATTTGAACACCGTCATCTGTTTGTGCCTGAAACTGCATACCAGGTTCGATATTTTCAACACCCTGGAACATTTGAGCAGGAACTTCTTGTACTAGATCTGGGTTATATTCGCCATAACCTTCAGCAGCAGGTACGTTTACAGTAAATTTTTCCCCAACTTTTTTACCTTCAAGAGCTTTTTCTAAACCAGGGATGATGTTGCCTGCACCATGCAAATAGGCAAGTGGTTCACCTTGTGATTTATCTAGAACTTCGCCTTCAGCGTTTGTCAATGTGTAGTGGAAAGAAACCACGTGATCATTTGCAATTACAGTTGCATCAGTCATTGTATTGATCCATTCAATATTTTAAGGGTACATCATAAAGTGAAAAACGTTTTTTGGTAGTAAAAATTACTAAAAAAAGCGAATAATTCAATTTTTTGATGATTTTTTCATTAATGGGGGCGCATTTTAAAATTTCAATGCAGTTTAATTTTCGGTGCAATTTTTCGTGTAACAAAATCTTTGGCAGTCAATAATCCAGCATGTGCATAACCATAGATTGTTGCTTGATGCATCCGGTATAGAGAAATATACATGGATTTTGCTACAAAACCTTGAACATTGACTTGTCCCATGAGTTCTCCCACAGCTTTATTTTTACTCAAGGATACCAAAGAGCCTTTATCTATAAATTTAAATATGGGTTGGTCAGATTGCTTCAAACGCGCTTCAATCGCATCGACCATGAATGTTGCTTGTTGACTAGCAACCTGAGCACGAGGCCCTAAAGGTGGCTCATTTGCTTCTAAAACACAGTGTGCGCAGTCACCAATAGCAAAAATATTGGGATCTGTTCTGGTCTGTAAAGTGCTGTAGACCACAAGGCGTCCCATTTTATCTTGTTCAAATTCGGTCAGGCTAGCCAGAACAGATGGCGCTTTAATACCTGCTGCCCACACTTTAATATCCGCACGGATATGCTTGCCATCTTTGAAGTAGATGTTATCTGCATTGACTTTTTCAACAAGGCAATCTGTATATGTTTCAACTCCAACACGTTTTAAATATTTTGCTGTATTTTCTGCGATATTGTTAGATAGTGCAGGGAGGATACGGTTAGCACCTTCAATAATTGAAATCTTGACATCACGGGGATGGATTTTATTTAAACCATATTCATAAAAATTTTGTTTGGTTTGAACCAGTTCTGCTGCCAGTTCTACGCCAGTTGCTCCAGCTCCGATAATCCCAATGTGAAGCTCTTTGATATTCTCGATATCTTGTTGTGCATCGATATACAAATGCAACAGGTCTTGTTGGAAAAGATCTGCTTGTTGGCGGTTGTCAAGGAAATGGCAATATTCTTGAACACCTTCAGTCTGGAAATCATTTGAAACTGATCCGAGTGCCAGTACAAGGGTGTCATAGTTGAGTATTGTGCTGTTGTTTTCCAGATCACTTTTTGAGCCTTGGGGAACTTTTATCGTGACCTGTCTTGTATGGCGGTCAAGATCAATAAATTTTCCTAAAACAAATTGGTAGTGATGTTTGGCGGCATGCCCAATATAGGTTGTTTCTTCATCATTTGGATTGAGTGTGCCTGCAGCAACTTCGTGTAATAATGGTTTCCAAATATGCGTCAGGTTCTGGTCAACAAGAGTGATTTTGGCTTTCACATGTTTTCCAAATTTATTTCCAAGTTGAGTGGCCAGCTCAAGCCCACCAGCACCTCCGCCAACAATGACGATATGATGAAGTTTATCCATGCATTTGCCTTTTTATTTTTATAAAAAAAGAGATGGCTTAATATGCCATCTCGTAAGTTAAAATGAGTTTAAATTGTTTTACAAGTTACATAGAGATAATCTTTGTTAACTTAATGGATAAATTTTAACTTCATCTTTTGCACTGGAAAATAGGCTTTTGATCCACATAAAGAAACGTTGAAAAATGTTTGCTTCTTCAATATGCACATTGTCTTCGATTTTTAAAGTCTGGATAAGTTGATCATTTTGATAAACATGTACTGTTGCCAGTTGCATGACTTTTGCAAGTGGTGCAGTAAGAATGTTTTCATTTACTTCAACATTCATGTGAGTTTGAGTGTTTTGTAATGGTTCGATAATTTGCGTTAGATCTCCCTGTGTCAATATCACTTTGGAATTGATCAGGTCAAAAGTCTGCAAATTGATTGGAGCAGGATTGTTATACAGAGACGTTGTAATAAATACTGGTTTACTTGTTTCCACCTTAAACATTTTTAAGGCAGATTTGATAACAGGAAGTTCAGCAATAAGTTGTTTGTCTTTTAGAGCAACTTCATCTCGAGTGTAGGCATAGGCGAGATTTAATAAGCGGTGTGCGACTTCCGCACGTTTTGCAGCACTTTGGCTTCCCATAACGACAACAATGATACGGCGGTCTGGCAGTTCGGCGATTGTTGTTGGGCGATGGGCTGTAAGTGCTAAATTATAACCAGCGGCTTTGGTAAAGCCTGTTTTCAATCCATCAACACTTGGATCAGTTTTTAAAACAAGGTTGGTTGCATGGTGAAAACGTTGGTTATAGCTAAAACTTGGCTGGATTGAGTAGTGTAGATAATCTGGTGTTTCACGTACCAGATGAGATCCTAAAATTGCCAGATCATGTGCAGATGAAAAATGATCATCCATAGTAACGCCAGCCGGGTTGGAAAAATGGGTATTTTTCATTCCCAATATTTGGGCTTCCTGATTCATGCGTGCCACAAAAGCAGGGACACTACCCGAAATACGGCTTGCAAGCGTTACTGCCGCATCATTGGCAGACATCACAATCAACCCCGCTAATAGTTGATCGACCGAAATCTGCTCACCAGGTTTGAGATACATTTGAGACTCATCCCATTGCACCTGATTCACAACGGGTGTTGCAGTGATGATCTCATTTTTTGTTAGATGTCCGGCCTGGATTTCTTTTAACGTAATATAGGCAACCATCATTTTAGTTAGGGATGCTGGTGCCCGTTGGGAGTGACTGTTGTAGTCTGCAATGGTCTGCCCAGAACCTGTATCCAGAATTGTCCATGATTCTGCTTCGACAGTGGCCGGATCTATATTTAATAGGGCAGCATTGCTAAGCGTGGAACAAAAAAAACTGATGAATGCAAATACGTACGCGGAAATTTTCAAGAGGTACACCTAAATGCCAATCCTATGGCGATATGATGGATAAAACATTGCGCATGCTATGCCTTTTTTAAAATGAAAACTAGTGAAAATTGTTGTATTTTGCGACTTTCAGCCCAAGACTTTGTAAAAAAATGCTAATCTAATTGTTAACTTATTTATTAGTATTTTTATTACAAATTATGTTGCATTATCAGATCGAATTTGACGATTATCGTCAGCATTTAGTTCACGTAACATTACGCTTTCTAGCGAATCCTACACAAGTTTTATGGCTTCCGACATGGATTCCTGGCAGTTATCTGATTCGTGAATTTTCAAAACATATAGAAGCAGTAAAAGCTTATGATGAAGCTGGTCGACAACTTCAAATCAGCAAATTCGAAAAGAATAAATGGCGTTTATATAATACTGATCATGAGTTAATTACCATAGAGTACGATGTATATGCTTATGATCTTTCTGTTCGTGGTGCATATGTAGATCAAACTCGTTTATATATCAATCCAGCATGCGCCTGTCTGGCATTACAAGATCAAGAAGATAAGCCTATTGAAGTTGAAGTATTTTTACCTTCAGAGTTAAAACATTTTCAAATTGCGACGGGTCTGGAACATAAAAGCTTGGTAAAAGGTCGCTTTACTTTAAAGGCGGATAATTATGCACAGTTAATTGATAGCCCGTTTGAACTTGCAGATCAGACACGTTTTAGCTTTGTGGCAAATGCTATTCCACATGAGTTTGTTGTTTCTGGCACTCATTCAATGAATAGTGAACGAATGAAACAGGATATTGAAAAAATTTGTACGACTGAAATTTCAATGTTTGGTACAGCGCCATTTAATAACTATACATTTATGACTATGGCTACAGGAAATAGCTATGGTGGTTTGGAGCATCCGAACAGTACCAGTCTGATTACGCCACGTAGTGATTTACCAAAAGCTGATGAACCAGTAGAGCCATCAGAGGATTATCAACGTTTCTTGGGGTTATGTAGTCACGAGTATTTTCACTCTTGGCTGGTGAAATTTATCCGTCCAGAAAATTTTGTGAATTATGACCTGCATAAAGAGAGCTATACCTCTTTACTCTGGATTTTTGAAGGCTTTACTTCTTACTATGATGATTTGATTTTGCATCGCAGTGGTGTGGTTTCTCAAGATTCATATTTAAAATTGCTTAAGACACAAATTGATCGTTATCTACAAAACCCTGGACGTTTTGTGCAAACAGTTGCAGAGTCAAGCTTTGATGCATGGGTAAAATTTTATCGTCAAGATGAAAATTCAAATAATGCGGGTACAAGCTATTATAATAAGGGGGCATTGGTAGCACTCTGCCTGGATTTAGGGCTACGTTTAAAGGGTTCAAGTCTGGATGCGCTTATGCGTCGTCTATATGAAAATTCACAGGCAGGGAAACAGGTTCATGAGCGTACAATTTTTGATTTATGCGAAGAACTGACAGGTCAAAAATGGATTGAGCAAATCAATCATCTCATTAATACTACTGATGAATTGCCACTAGATCAGTTGTTACCAGAGTTTGGTTTATCGTATGAAATAAAGAATGAAAAAACATTACCATTTGGTTTGAAAGTGATTGATAAACCAGAGGGCGTATTGGTTCAGCAAGCACGACGTGATGGCGCAGGGACAATGGCTGGACTTTCTGCAAATGATGTGATCATTGCAATTGATGGCTTAAAAGCGTCTGAAAAGTTGCTTGCAAAATACGCAAAAGTTAAAAATACATTTAATGTTTATGCGTTCCGCCGTGATGAGTTACTTCAGTTTGAGCTCCAAGGTGGCGAAACTGATTTGGCTACAGTTGAACTGAAAGTTGTTGATCAGGCTAAACTGGATCAGTGGTTGATTAAATAGCGGTTTATTTTTGGTTAATTATCGTGTGAATTTTCCTAAAACTAAATCATGTATTTGGTTTTAGGAGATACGGAGTCGATGTTATTAGACCAAAAGAGGTGTTGGAATTGAAAAGTAGTTTAAGTTCTTCGACGAGATGGATAGAAGCAGGATTTATATCCGTTTTTGATCACTGGCTCAATGAATCTGAAGCTAATGAGTGTTCAGTTCTATGTTATTCAATTGCCTGTGAGCGAGATTATTTAGCTACATATTTAGAGGGTGAGCAAAGACTTATCCGTTTTTATAAATCTTTATCAGATGAAGTCATGTCTTTTCATAGTCAGAAATGGAAATCAATAAAAACGTCTAGTCCTGAATTTGAGCAAATATTACTGGCTAGCCTTCGAGAACATCAATTTCAATTTTTTAATCTTTATTATTCATCCATTGGAGTAAGGTTTGAGGGAGGATTTGATCGTACAGATCAAGTGTTCACTACAGAATCAGCGCATTGGGATTCTATTTTACAACAACTGGAAAAATTCGATTTATTTTTGTTGAATTAATTATTTGAATTTTTTGTCTTTTTAAGAATTAAAACCAAAAAAATAGTTATTCACTCTCATTTATAGAAAATGATGAATTAGATTGTTATTTAGGTCGTCAGATTTTCCAAATAACTCTTAACATCTAATAAAAACTCATCGTAACAACTGCTTTGTAATATCAATAATCCCTAGACTACAAATACAAAAACCAGTGCCTAAGCACTGGTTCTAGGTGATATGACTGATATATATCATCAGCCATATATCAATCAGCCTTCAACTGTTGCAAGAGTAGCATTGAAAGTAGCACTTGGACGCATTACAGCATTTACTTTAGCTGTATCAATCGCATAGTAACCACCGATGTCAGCTGGATTGCCTTGTACTTGAGCAAGTTCAGCAACGATCTTATCTTCGTTTTCAGCCAGTTTTTTCGCAAGTAAAGTAAATTTAGCTTTTAACTCGGCATCTTCATCTTGTGCAGCAAGTGCTTCAGCCCAGTAAAGTGATAGATAGAAATGACTACCACGGTTATCAAGCTCACCTGTACGACGTGATGGAGACTTGTCATTATCAAGTAATTTGCCAGTTGCCTGATCTAAAGTCTTCGCAAGCAATTTTGCACGAGCATTATTTTCTTTAATACCCATTTCCTCTAGCGATACTGCAAGAGCAAGGAACTCACCAAGAGAATCCCAACGTAAGTGGTTTTCTTCAACTAACTGTTGTACGTGTTTAGGTGCTGAACCACCTGCACCAGTTTCGTACATACCGCCACCAGCCATTAATGGCACGATAGACAGCATTTTCGCAGAAGTACCTAATTCCATGATCGGGAACAGGTCAGTGAGGTAGTCACGTAAAATGTTACCTGTTACAGAAATAGTATCTAAACCACGTGCTACACGTTCAAGCGTATAACGCATTGCACGTACCTGAGACATGATTTGGATATCAAGACCAGTTGTATCATGATCTTTCAGGTATTTTTCTACTTTTTTGATCAGTTCATTTTCATGTGGACGGTATGGGTCAAGCCAGAAGATTGCAGGCATGCCAGAGTTACGGGCACGTGTTACTGCAAGTTTTACCCAGTCACGAATTGGAGCGTCTTTAACCTGACACATACGCCAGATATCGCCTTCCTCAACGTTTTGAGACATTAACACTTCACCAGTTTCAAGATCAGTGATGTTGGCAATACCAGCTTCAGTGATTTCGAAAGTTTTGTCATGTGAGCCGTATTCTTCAGCTTTTTGAGCCATCAGACCAACGTTTGGTACTGTACCCATAGTACGTGGGTCGAAATTACCATTCCATTTACAGAAATTGATCATTTCCTGATAAATACGGGCAAATGTGGATTCAGGCATTACAGCTTTACAATCATACTGTTTACCGTCAGCACCCCACATTTTACCCCCGGCACGAATCATTGCAGGCATAGATGCATCTACAATCACATCGTTAGGAGAATGGAAGTTTGTAATACCTTTGGCTGAATCAACCATTGCAAGAGCAGGGCGGTGTTCCTGGCAAGCATGTAAATCTTCGATGATTTCTTCACGTAATGAGGTAGGAAGTGTTTCAATTTTTTCGTATAGACCAGCCATACCATTATTGATGTTAATTCCTAGTTCATCAAATAATTTACCGTGCTTTTCAAATGCATCTTTATAGTAGATTTTTACACAGTGACCGAACACGATAGGGTGAGAAACTTTCATCATTGTCGCTTTCACGTGCAATGAGAATAGGATTCCTGCTTCACGGCAATCTTCAAGTTCTTTTTCATAGAAATCACAGAGTGCTTTCTTGCTCATGAACATCGAATCAATGATTTCGCCATCCTGTAAGGCAACTTTAGGCTTAAGGACAATCGTTTCACCATTATTTGTGATGAGTTCCATTTTAACATTACGAGCACGGTCAAGTGTCATAGACTTTTCGCCGTGATAGAAGTCACCTTCTGTCATATGAGAAACATGAGTTTGTGACCACTGTTTCCATTCGCTCATAGAATGCGGATGTTTTTTAGCGTAGTTTTTAACTGCAGTTGGTGCACGACGGTCAGAGTTACCTTCACGTAATACTGGGTTCACAGCGGAACCTAGACATTTACCATAACGCGCCTTGATTTCCTTTTCTTCTTCAGTTGTTGGATTTTCAGGGTAGTCAGGGATTGCATAGCCTTTTGATTGAAGCTCTTTGATGCACGCTGTCAATTGACCAACAGAAGCACTGATATTTGGAAGTTTAATGATGTTCGTGTCTGGATCTTGAGTGAGACGACCAAGCTCTGCAAGGTTGTTCGGTACCTTTTGCTCATCGCTTAGATAGTCCGTGAATTCTGCGAGCACACGTGCAGCAACTGAGATGTCAGTTTTAACAATCTCGACGCCAGCGGGTTTTGTAAAGGTCTCAATGATCGGCAGTAGAGAGTAAGTCGCCAGTAGTGGCGCCTCGTCGGTCAGTGTGTAAATGATAGTTGACTTTCCACCAGCCATATATAGCCCCTTGCTTCTGATTGAGTTTGATAGGACTGAGCTTGTGGCTCAATCCTGTGAACCGGTTTGCTTAAATAAAACATTGAAAGTATCGGTGCTTTGCACCACAGCCACAGCAATATACTTTCATATCGCGGTTTGACTAAAATTCGTATACATCAGTGTTGTTCACTAATGTCAATATTCTACGTGAAATTTAGTCTTTTTTCGAATGTTGACATGATTGTTGCCTGTCAGATCATGCTGGAACTCAAAAAATAGCCTAAGTAATAATTTCCCCTGATATTTTAATATACTTTATATATATCAATTAGTTATTTAATTTATGTGATTTTTTTTGGTTAAAATATAAGCGATTTCGTAGAGGGATTTTCTGACCAATTTCTAGAGACATGTTGGGTATCATGGAAATAAATTATTCATCAGTGAATATGATAAGAATTCTGGTTGTAAATCAGCGGAATTGTATTGACATCTAAAGTAGGCTTTTTTTGCATTTTATGAGAAAAATTGACAAGATTTGAGCAATAATAAATTATTTTAAAGAGAGTAAAATCACAAAACTTCAGGCCTATCATTGACCTAATCTATAAAAATAAGCTCACTTTTAGTGAGCTTATTTACATTCTACTTTATTTTTTAGGTATAACCATTCTGGAAACACCACGAAATTCAGCAATGATTTCACCATTTTGATTGGTCACACTAATATCATATATCTCGGAACGGCCACTTGGTGCTTTAAATATTGCTGTTGCAGTTAATGTATCACCAATTTTTCCTGGTTTCAGGTAGCTGATCGTACAATGCTGACCAACAGCAGGGTACTCACCAGTATTACATGCAACTGCAAATGCACCATCGGCCAATGCGAAAATAGTTCCACCATGACAGGTTCCATAGCCTTGTGTATGACGCTTTTCGATCAGGAGTTGTACTTTTGCATATTGCTCTTTAAATTCGACTAAATCTGCACCGATTTCCTGCATGACCTGATCATTATTAAATAAAGCATGTCCCTTGAGTACGTCCATTGTAAAATAT
>NZ_OOGT01000312.1 GCF_900323515.1 Acinetobacter stercoris
CTCGGCAACTTGAGCAGTGCCTTGACTGGTGGTAGTGGCCTGAATGGGTTGTTAAATACCGCACAAAGTTTTATGAGTAGCTTTAACAAAGACACGGAGAATAGTGAAAATACCTCAGCAGAAAACCAAAGCAATGGCACGCTGTTTAGACAGGCGTTGATGCTGTTTGCTTCACCGAATGGCATCGCGATGACTACACCTGAAGATATCGTCAATCATGCAGGTCAGGAGATTGGATTTAGTTCAGGCGGTTCAACCAACTTTAGCTCACAAAAAAATATCCTGATGCATGCACAGGGCAAATATACTGCCTTTGCGGTAAATGGGATTAGCGTGATTGCTGCCAATGAGAACATCCAGATGCATGCGCAAAATGCCTTGATGGAGTTATTTGCCCGTCTGGATATCAAGATCACCGCGATGGAAGGCAAGATTTTGATTACCAGCCCGATAGAGGTTGACATTAAAGCAGGCGGGTCTCAACTTGTGGTGGGGCAACAAGGTGTCTTTGTCAATACAGACAGATACTTCAAAGTACAAAGTGGGCAGCATGTGTTTATGAGTGGGATGAAGGTGAATTTTGAGGTGCCAAACTTACCTTCGAATAAAGGAGGAAACTTTAGCAATCGCTGGGATTTTTACGAGCTGTTCTACGAACATAACTTTTCAAATGTTAAATATAAAATAATCAATAAACAAAATAGTAGTTTTATAGAGGGGTGTTTGGATGAACAAGGGCGAACAGAACGAATAAATAAAGAAGAAAATCAAGAGTATGACATTTTGATTGGTGCAAGTGAGCATTGGTCTGTTGAAGTTGAAGAAGATACAACGGAAGGAGAAGAATAATGGATACTTCAGCTAAAATAAAATTTTTAGATGCTACTGGTCAGCCTATAAATGGATTAAAACATCAACTTTGGTTATCTGGCCGATGTATTTCTGATAATAAAACTAAAGAAAATGGGGAGTCTGTGTTAATTAAAAGACCAGAGGGAAGTATTATTGATGTCAGGATTTATGATGATTCATCTAACTCATATGAGTCTAAAGTAAAATTTACCTTGCAAGGAGAAAAGCAAAATTATATTGTGCGTAGCCCCAAAGTACTTATAAGTGGTGTAAAACTTAGTGAAAAAAATGTCGCTAAAGGTGACTATGAGCGTAATTATCATGAAGTTAAGCCCAAAGAAACATTAAGAAAAATAGCGGAAGAACATCAGACTACTGTAGAACTCCTGATGAGTTTAAATAAAATAGATGATCCGAATAAAATTTATGTTGGGCAAAAGCTAAAGTATCCACCGCAAAAAAATACAGCTCAGGAGACTACAGAGCAAAAGAGTCAAGCACCATCCAGCACATCTTCTTCGAAGCAAAATGGAATAAAATCAATTACAGTACAACGTGGAGATACTTTAAGTTCGATTGCACGATCAACAAATAATAGTGTTGCTGAGATAAAAAAATTGAATGCACTAAGTTCAGATGTTATTAGTATCGGTGCAAAACTTAATGTTTATGTAAAAGGTGCAAAGGGAAATTCAGCAAGCCCAAATACAGGTAGTGATAAACCTAAAACAATACCTTCGACTAGCAAACCTGAAGTTGAACAAAAGGCTTCTAAAAATCAGGAAAAAAGTCCTGTGGCTTTGGTTACATTCCCTTTTCCTATTTTAACTTTTTCAAAGTGTTTATCTGGATTTAAAGATTGTCCATGTCAAACTTTAAATATTGGAAAAGATGGCTATATCGTTAATCATATGGTCGATATAACTGATAATATAAAATCAGAAAAAAAAATTAGCTCACCAGTAGCAATTATATTGCATAGAACAGCTGGCTGGAGTGCCCAAAGTAGTATAAGTAGTGGTAGGCAAAATAAAGCTGTAGCTCATTTTTATATATGTAGTGGTTTAAATGGAAAAAATAGAGATGGTAGTTTTAAAAGATTAAATAGCGATGGAAAAATATTTCAAGCACTTTCCTTAAATAGTCCTGCTTCTCATATGGGAGTTGCTCAATATGAGTTAACTAAAAAGGCGAAAATAGGTAATTATAATACATTATCAATTGAAATTTGTGGGATGTATGAAAATAATGCGTGGCATCCTGTGTCAGATAATCAAGCAAGATCAGCAGCATGTTTATTAACAGCTTTAATGAAAAAGTATGGTTTAGGGTTCGATAATGTTCATTTTCATGAAGATTTATGTTCTAAAACAGATTATGAGGGTAGATTACCGTGGATATCAATGAAGAAATATTTAAATAGTCCTCCAACAGGACAGAAAAAAACACCTTATCGACCAATTAATAAGCCATTTATAATGTTAGATAAANACCCAAAGGAAAATTAAAGTGGATAGTTATTTTAGAATTATATTCATAATTTTTATTCTTATTTTTATGCAAGGATGTGGAGAAAATGTAAATACAAGCAATATTAATGAAATTGGTGTGATATCAAAAATAAAGTATGAGGACAAATTTAAATGTCATGTTTTTTTGGAAAATAAATTGGAACTATATTTGGCTTGTAAGGACTGGAAATTTAATGTAGATAATATAAATGATATTTCTTATATTATGAAACCTTATATTGATAATTATATAGAAGGTTTGGTTGGCACTACTCCTGTTGAACTAGAGCTTTCAAGAAGATTTGATGTTAATGGTAAGGTTTATCTGCTATATCCTAATGGTTTTATTGCATATTTTAATTCAAAAAAAGATTATGATGAAAAAATAAAATTAAAGACATATATATG
>NZ_OOGT01000007.1 GCF_900323515.1 Acinetobacter stercoris
AATATAAAGTGTTCAAGTTGATCTTATTGATTGTCACATATTGATATTTATTTTGTAGATATCATCTATTTGCGCTTCAAAAAATAAGTATTTTATCAAATTACTCCTTTTTTCTTTCCGTTAGAAAAGAGGTGATCCTGCTATGGAGTGTTTATATGACGTCAGATTCCGATATGACAGAAAGAAAAATACAACATTCTGTTTTAGTCAAAATCTTAGCTGTAGTATTTATTCTGTTTGGTCTTCCACTACTGTTTGGTGGAGGGTATCTCATCACACTCGGTGGTTCTTGGTACTATTTAATTGCTGGTTTGGCATTAATTGTGTCAGGGATATTACTCTTTAAAAATAAAATGTCAGGAGCTTGGCTCTTTGGCGCTTTCTTTATTTTAACCTTAATCTGGACAATCTGGGAAAGTGGTTCTCGGTTTTGGGGATGGGTTCCGCGTGTTGCAGTTTTCGCAGTTTTCGCTTTTTTCCTGACATTATTGTTACCGAAAATCGAGCGTGGCGCGAGTCGTAAAGTATCTTTGGGATTAACGGGTGTTATCGTTGTCTGTTTTGTTATTGCGGGCATTCTGGCATTTACACCTAAATTTACCTATGATTCTGGTCTGCCATTTCCAGATAAACCGCTTGTTAGTGAAAGTAAAGATCAAGATCAGGCTGATTCAGACTGGAAATATTATGGTCGTGATGCCAATGCAACACGTTATTCTCCATTGAAACAGATCAATGCTGATAATGTTGGGAAGCTGGAACGAGCATGGGTTTATCGTACTGGTGATTTACCACCAAAAGGTAAAATTAATAAATGGGCTGCGGAACATACACCAATTAAGGTGGGTAACGGTTTATATGTATGTAGTGCGACGAATAACATTAGCCGTGTAGATCCTGCAACAGGTAAAGAAATCTGGAAATTCAAATCAGGCGTAGCGTATAAGAGTGTTCCATACACAGCTGCATGCCGTGGTTTAACATATTATGAATCAAAAGTAATTCCAGCTGGACAGGCATGTCATACTCGTATCATCGTGGGTACTTTAGATATGCGTCTGCTTGCTGTGGATACTGAAACTGGTAAAGCATGTGCTGGCTTTGGTGAAAATGGTCAAACCAACTTACTGACTGGCATGGGTAAAACAGTTCCAAGTTTCTTGGCAATCACTGCGCCAGTTTCTATTGTAAAAGATACAATTGTGACTAGTCAGGAAGTGAAAGATAACCAAAGACGTTGGGCACCATCTGGCGTGGTTCGTGGCTATGATGCAGAAACTGGTAAATTCAAATGGGCTTGGGACGTAAACCGTCCAGGACAAAAAGGTGAACCTGGTCCAGGTGAAGAGTATAGTCGTGGTACACCAAACTCATGGACTGCTTCTGTGGGTGATGAAAAATTAGGTTTGGTTTATATCCCGATGGGTAACTCTGCTGCCGATCACTATGGTGCAATGCGTACACCTGAAGAAAATAAAGTTTCTTCTGCTGTTGTTGCATTAGATGCACAAACTGGTGATGTGCGCTGGGTCTATCAAACCGTACATAAAGATGTGTGGGATATGGACTTGGGTTCACAACCGACATTGATTGATTATCCGGATGCAACAGGTAAAGCTGTTCCTGCAATGCTGATTCCAACAAAATTGGGTCAGACATTCTTGATCAACCGTGTAAATGGTCAGCCACTGTCAACTGTTGAAGAACGTCCAGTTCCGAAAGGAGAGTTAAAGGAAGATCCGCTTTCTCCAACACAACCGTTCTCTGTTGACATTCCTCGTCTAGGCTTCCCTGCTTTAACTGAAAAGCAAATGTGGGGTATTTCACCAATCGACCAGATGATGTGTCGTATCAAGTTTAAAAAAGCCAATTATCAAGGTATGTTCACTGCACCTAGTCTATCTAAACCTTGGATTATGTATCCAGGTAATAATGGTGGTAGCGATTGGGGTAGTTATGCATATGATGCAAATCATGGTGTGATTATTGCGAACTGGAACAATACTCCGATGTATGCACAACTATTACAACGTAAAGATGTTGTGAAAGATGGCGTATATTCTCTGGATAATCCTAAATTTGATCCAAATTTAGTTAGTCCGAAACGTCCTATGGATGAAACACCTTATGGCGTTACAATTGGTCCATTCTTTAGCCCAACACAAATGCTATGTAGTGAACCACCTTACGGTATGATTAGTGCGATTGATTTGAATACTAAAAAAATCCTTTGGCAACATCCTTTAGGTAGTGCTGAGCGTAATGGTCCATTTGGTCTTCCTACTCATATGCCAATCAATATTGGTACACCAAACAATGGTGGTCCGATTATCACGGCTGGTGGCGTAGCATTTGTCGCTGCAACAACTGATGATAAGATTCGTGCAATTGATGTGAGAACAGGTAAAGAGCTTTGGAGTGATACACTTCCAGCAGGTGGTCAGGCAACGCCTATGACTTATTCACAAAATGGTGAGCAATACCTGGTCATTATGGCAGGTGGACACCACTTTATGAAAACTCCTGTGGGTGATTATCTTGTGGCTTATAAATTACCTAAGTCATAATATTTAAAGCTGGATTATCGTTGTATGGTATACAGCGATAATCGATTTTAAAAAGCTACATTATTATTTTAATGTAGCTTTTTTTATTGGATGTTGAGCAGTGAAATAGGGGAGTTGAAAGCCACTTTTGTTGTAGAGGAGGTGTCAAGCACATCAGCTAAGGTGTGTTGATCAAGACTCTGATAAAACTCATTCAAAGCGTGATCCAAAATACCTTTTAAACCGCAATTGCTGCGGAAAACACAGGGTGGCGTATTACATTCAACAATTTGCTGATTGCCTTGTAATATGCGAACGATAGTACCTAGTTTTAACTCAAGGGCTTCAGGATTAAGGCGAATACCACCTCCCTTACCACGAGTAGTCATAATCCAGTCTTGTTTACCCATGAAGTGCACAATCTTGACTAAATGGTTTTGCGATACATGCAAGTCTTCAGCAATTTCTGCAATGGTATATGGCATATCTCGAGGTCTTGAGATATACATCAGTATACGTAAGGCATAGTCTGTAAACTTATTGAGCTGCATAGAAATTAAAAATACAAGAATCTGGATAATATCTTAACTCGAAAGCATGAATAAAGGAAATTTTAAAAAATAGAAAGTGCTGAAGTTTTAAATTCAATTGTTTGATTTAAAAATATTTTTTATGATTTTAATGGGATGTGGGCTGATTTTATATTAAATAAAATCAGCCTTAAAGAAATATGTATGCAGAATGACTTAACCTTTTAAAGGTGCAGTGACTTGAACTTTATCGCCGACTTTATAATTGTCTAATAAGATATTGGCAACGGAATATTCAGTATGGTCTTTTTCAGGTTTAACTTCGATTTGATATTCAGATGAACTTTGAGCATCAGTAAAAGTAAATTGTTGTGGCTGTTGAATATTATGATTTGGTACTTGTACTTTCACTGAAATATATTGACCAGTTTGACCTTCTGGAACTGCTTGGGCGTCAGTAGGTTTAAGCGTAATTTTTTTACCTGCATCAGTTGTTTCAATTGCAGCAATCTCAAATTCACGCCAACCAGCCCAGCCTCCAGTTTGAGCTGCTAGACCATCATATTTTGCTTTTTCAGCGTTAATTAAAATATCTGCGAGCTGTAAATAAGCTTCTTTCCATGCAGCAATCAGGTCAGATTCCATTGGAACATTCAATACTTCGCTAATCGAATGAAGTAGATTTTCACCAACAATGGAATACTGGTCTGGCTGAATATCAAGACTCACATGCTTGGTTGCAATGTGTTCAACTGCTTTTGCTAAAACACTAGGGTTTTCAATGTGTTCTGCATAAGCTAAAACAGCCGCTGCAAGCGCACGTGGCTGACGACCAGTACTTTGATGATCGAGATTGAATACATTTTTTAAATCAGGATTATTGCCGAGCATTCTTTTATAAAAATAGCTGGTGAGTGCAACACCATTTTCACGTAATACTGGTACTGTATTTTTTACAAGTTCGATATGTTGTGGAGTCATGGCTAAAAACTACTGTTATGGCTATAAGATGTATTTAAAATACATCTTATAAAATGTAATGTAAATACTCTTCATAAAAAAACCATAAAAATATTAGGGGATATAAAAATATCCCCTAAAAAGCGCCAAACTGATTGGAAAATTAAATTTATCTTTTTCCAAATAACGACCCTAATAAACCTCGAACCAGTTTTTGACCTGTAGAACCACCTAGTGTGCGGGCAGCACTTTTTGCAAAAGTCCCGATCACATCCTGAGTGAGTTTGGCACGTGCAGCAGCGGCTTTTTCCTCTTCTTTGGCTTGCTGTTTTGCCAGCTTTTCTTGTTCTTTGGCAAGAGCTTGCTGTTGTTCCGCTTGAGCTCGTGCCTCGGCTTGAGCTTGCTGTTGTTGGGCGCTTTCAGTAATTTTACGTTGTAGCATTTCATAAGCGCTGTCACGATCAACTTCTTGCTCGTATACGCCAGCAATAATGCTTTGCTGCATTAAAGTTCTGCGTTCTTCTATCGTGATCGGGGAAAATGATGAATACGGAGGCATGACCATACCGCGTTCTACAATTTGTGGTGTACCTTGTTCATCTAAACAACTAATCAATGCCTCTCCTACAGCAAGTTGAGTGATTACTTCATCAACTTTGAATTCTGGATTGGCACGGAAAGTATCAGCAGCAGTTTTGACAGCTTTTTGATCTTTAGGAGTAAATGCACGAAGCGCGTGTTGCACACGGTTACCGAGTTGTCCAAGTACATCTTCGGGAATATCTAATGGGCTTTGTGTGATGAAATAAATACCAACACCTTTTGAGCGAATAAGACGAATAACCTGTTTGATTTTCTCTTGTAGGGCAGGACTGGCATTGTCAAAAAGTAAATGTGCTTCATCAAAGAAGAAAACCAGTTTAGGTTTATCCAGATCACCAACTTCTGGTAATTTTTCAAATAACTCAGATAGCATCCAAAGCAAGAAAGTAGCATATAGTTTTGGTGTATTCATCAGTTTATCAGCTGCTAACAAGTTGATATAACCCAGACCTTTTTCATCATTTTGGATAAAATCCAGAATGTCTAAGCTGGGTTCACCAAAAAATTTATCGCCGCCTTGATCACCTAGAGCGAGTAAATTACGCTGAATTGCACCTAGGCTTGCAGGAGATAGGTTTCCATATTCTGCTTTTAATTCTGCCGCATTCTCACTGACATAAGTCAGCATGGCTTTTAGGTCTTTAAAATCAATCAGCAATAATCCCTGATCGTCAGCAATACGATAGACAGCAGACAAAACGCCTTCCTGAGTATCATTTAGATTCAAAATCTGAGCCATCAGTAATGGACCTATTTCCGAAACAGTAGTGCGAATCGGATGACCCTGTTCACCAAATAAATCCCAGAAAACAGTGGGTGAAGCTGCGAAAGGAATACTTTCGATACCTAAACTTGCAATTCGTTCATCAAACTTCGGATTGCTACTACCGGCTTTGGCTATACTGGATACATCACCTTTGGCATCTGCTAAAAAAACAGGAACACCAATGCGTGAAAAGTTCTCTGCGAGTACTTTTAATGTGACAGTTTTACCTGTACCTGTTGCACCTGCAATCAACCCATGACGGTTGGCAAACTCAGAATGTAAAACGATTTGTTGTGCTGCGTCTGATGTTTTTTTCGCAATAACAAGTGGGGTGCCCATA
The DNA here is from genome assembly GCF_900323515.1 of Acinetobacter stercoris. GTDB lineage: Bacteria > Pseudomonadota > Gammaproteobacteria > Pseudomonadales > Moraxellaceae > Acinetobacter > Acinetobacter stercoris. Next base: position 5,746 of record NZ_OOGT01000007.1, read on the forward strand.
ATGTGTCCTATATGTTTTTAAATATGATTATCATTCATTTTTTCTAATGCATTTTGGATATCTTGAATCAGATCTTCTGGATCTTCAAGACCAATACAAAAGCGTACCAATATTCCTTTTGCCAAATGTGGTGTTGGCAATTTTCGCATTTGATTTAGTTGATAGAGCATTGCCAGACTAACAGGCCCCCCCCAACTAAATCCTAGTTTAAATAAACTTAAATTATCACAGAACTTACGAATTGCTGTTAAATCATATTCAGGTTTAAAAATAACACTGACTAAACCGGCACTTTGTTCTGTTGTGCAGATCTCTTTCCAGTGTTGATGACCTGCAGAGTCAGGGTTTGCTGGATGTAATACTTGGGAAAATGCATGATTTGTCTTTAACCACTGCATGATTTTTAAAGCACTCTTTGCCTGATGTTCATAGCGAATTTGCATTGAGGCAAGACTGCGTTGGACCTGTGCAGCATCATCACCAGAAATAGAAATCCCTTGGATAGAATGCATTTTGAAAAGTTGATGATGTAATTTTTTATCTTTGGTGACAACTGATCCCATCAGAATATCTCCGCCACCACTTGGATATTTTGTTAAGGCATGGATAGTGATATCAACACCGAGATGTTCTTCTGAAAAATCAAAAGCATTAAATGCCAAGCCTGCACCCCATGTATTGTCTAATGCTGTTAGCACATTCGCTTGTTTGGCTTTTTTTACAAGATTAACTAGATCAGGAAACTCTAAAGTAACTGAACCCGCAGCCTCCAGCCAAAGTAACTTGGTTTTCTCATTCGGCTGGAAGCTTTCAGCGAGGAGAGGGTTATACACTTTAACCACAACACCATAATGTTTTTGCAAGTAATCCAGATGCTCCATATTTGGACCATAAATATTATCAGCGACCCAAACCTCATCATCGCGATTTAAAAAACAGGAGTTCACAAGGTTAATGGCAGATAACCCACTTGGAGCAAGTAAACAATATCGACCACTTTCGATTTGAGCAATATTGTCACTTAAGGTAAATGTGGTTGGTGTTCCATGTGTGCCATAACTATAGTCATATTCATCTGTCCAGTGGCGATCAAAAAGTGCGGCAGTATTTTTAAAAATAATAGTAGATGCACGGAAAATGGGAGGTTGAATAGTTTCAATATACTGTGGTGCTTTACGTTCAGCATGAATGAGTGCTGTTTGAATTTTATTTTTCACGAATTTTCCAATAAACGTTTTAACATTTTGTTTAAGAAAACATATTCAGGACAAATGGCAAAGCAAAGAATTGTGAAAAAACATAAAAACTTTACTTTTAAAGTGATTTATTAATGAATTGTAAAAGTATTAATCTTGTTGGCTTTATTTTTGCAACATCAAAAAAGCATAAATAAAAATAGGCTATTCATCATGAAAAAATTAAAGGTTCATTATTTTCAGCATATTGCTGGTGAGGGATTTGGTAGTTGTTATGACTATTTAAAAACCCTTGGCGCAGAGATAACCGCAACGGAGTTTTTCGCTTTACCTACAGATTTAAGTTTTGATATTGAAGCTTTGCCTGATGTAGAAGATGTGGACTTGCTTATGATTATGGGTGGCACAATGAGTGTAAATGATGAAGTGAATTTCCCATGGCTAAAAATAGAAAAACGCTGGATTAGGCGCTATTTGGCACAATCAAAACCTGCAATAGGATTGTGTCTAGGGGGGCAGCTTATTGCAAACGCATTAGGTGCTTCAGTTACGCGAAATACGGTTCAAGAAATGGGTTGGAGCACTGTATACAAGAGTAATTATATTGAGAAGGATTGCTTTCAGATGCCAGCTGAAATACAGGTCATGCAATGGCATAGTGAAACATTTGATATTCCAAAAGGTGCTATACGACTGGCTGAAAGTAAAGTGTGTGCGAATCAATTATATCAAATAGGTACTAATGTACTGGGTTTTCAATTTCATCCGGAAATTACCAAGAGAGTACTTGATATTTTTATTGAGCATGAGGAGGAGTTGAATATATTTCAGGGGGCTGCTATACAGGCTATAAGTGAACTGAAAAACTCACAATCTCAACAGTTTATACAAGGTAATCAATTGTTAAATCAGGCAATAGATTATGTTTTAAGGGTGTAGTTGGTTCTGGCTATTTTTTAAACTCACCAATATTAAAAAAATAGTTAAAAATATGTAAAAAGGTCTGAAAAGGTTTGCTTAATGCATAAGCAGTCGTTATAATGGGCGACCCTTCGATAGGAAGGGCTGAATGGCGAAGAAAGTCATTCAGATCGTTACAGTCGTGGCATCGATCACGACCTTAGTGATAATTCACTGCTCTTGACACTTGCCTTCTTCAAAGTGGGGTGAGATGCGTCAAGGGTGATTCTTTATATATTTGGCTTGGAGTTAACTGGTATGTCTAACCAGAGAATTCGTATCCGTCTTAAGTCTTTTGATCATCGTTTAATTGATCAATCTTCTCAAGAGATCGTAGAAACAGCAAAACGTACTGGTGCACAAGTGTGTGGTCCAATCCCGATGCCTACTCGCATCGAACGTTTTAACGTTTTAACATCACCACACGTAAACAAAGATGCGCGTGACCAATATGAAATCCGCACATACAAACGTTTGATCGATATCGTTCAACCTACAGACAAAACTGTAGATGCATTGATGAAATTGGATCTTGCAGCTGGTGTTGATGTTCAGATCGCATTGGGTTAAGGCTTTCGGTTAATTAACACTCTGAGTTAATTAAGCCGCTTTTTTAGAGGTTTATGCACATGGCTATTGGTTTAGTCGGTCGCAAGTGCGGTATGACACGTATCTTTACAGATGCTGGTGTTTCTGTACCTGTTACAGTGATTGAGGTTGATCCTAACCGAATCACTCAAATCAAAACGCTTGAAACTGATGGTTATCAAGCAATTCAAATCACTACTGGTGAACGTCGCGAATCTCGCGTAACTAACGCTCAAAAAGGTCACTTTGCGAAAGCTGGTGTTGCTGCTGGTCGTTTGGTTAAAGAATTCCGCGTTGCAGAAGCTGATCTTGAAGGTCGTGAAGTTGGTGGTACTATCGGTGTTGATCTATTTACTGTAGGTCAAATCGTTGATGTAACTGGTCAGTCTAAAGGTAAAGGTTTCCAAGGTGGTGTTAAGCGTTGGAATTTCCGTACTCAAGACGCTACTCACGGTAACTCTGTTTCTCACCGTGTATTAGGTTCTACAGGTCAAAACCAAACTCCTGGTCGCGTGTTCAAAGGCAAAAAAATGGCTGGTCACTTAGGTGATGAACGCGTAACAGTACAAGGTCTTGAAATTGTATCTATCGACGCTGAACGTTCAGTTTTAGTTGTTAAAGGTGCGATTCCTGGTGCTACTGGTGGCGACGTTATCGTTCGTCCTACTATCAAGGCCTGAGGGGAAATAACGTGAATTTAAAAACTGTTTCCGGCTCTGCTGTTGAATTGTCTGAAGTTGCTTTCGGACGCGAATTTAACGAAGCTCTTGTACACCAAGTTGTTACAGCTTATTTAGCTGGTGGTCGTCAAGGTTCTCGTGCGCAAAAATCACGTGCAGACGTTTCTGGCGGTGGTAAAAAACCATTCCGTCAAAAAGGTACTGGCCGCGCTCGTGCTGGTTCTATTCGTAGCCCAATCTGGGTTGGTGGTGGTAAAACTTTTGCTGCTCGTCCACAAGATTGGTCTCAAAAAGTTAACCGCAAAATGTACCGCGGTGCAATGCAATGTATCTTAGCTGAACTTGTTCGCCAAGATCGTCTTGTATTAGTTGAAGAATTTGCTGTTGCAGCTCCTAAAACTAAAGAATTGCTTGCAAAACTTAACGACTTGAACGCTACTCGCGCATTGATCGTTACAGATGCTGTTGATGAGAATCTGTATCTTGCAGCTCGCAACCTTCCACACGTTGATGTGGTTGATGCTACTGCTATTGATCCTGTTGGCTTGATCGCGTTTGATAAAGTTGTAATGTCTGTTGCTGCTGCTAAGAAAATTGAGGTAGAACTCGGATGAACAACGAACGTATCTATCAAGTCCTAAAAGGACCTGTATTCTCAGAAAAAGCACAAGTTTTAGGTGAAACTGCTGGTGTTCAAGTATTTAAAGTTGCACTAGATGCAAACAAACTTGAAATCAAAAAAGCAGTTGAACAATTATTTGGTGTAGAAGTTGTTAAAGTTAACACAACTATCACTAAAGGTAAGACTAAGCGCTTTGGTCGTACATTGGGACGTCGTTCTGATGTTAAAAAAGCATACGTCACCCTGAAAGCTGGCCAAGATGTTGAAATGGCTGACTTGGGCGATACCGCTGAAAGCGCAGCGGAATAAGGACGAAAATTATGCCGATTCAAAAATGTAAGCCAACGTCTCCAGGGCGTCGCTTTGTAGAGAAAGTGGTTCATAGCCACCTTCACAAAGGCGCACCTTATGCTCCGTTGACAGAAGCTAAAAAACGTACTGGTGGTCGTAACAACAACGGTCACATCACGACTCGTCACGTTGGTGGTGGTCATAAACAACAGTACCGTATTGTTGACTTCAAACGTAACAAAGATGGCATTCCTGCTGTAGTTGAACGTATTGAATACGATCCTAACCGTACTTCACATATTGCTTTGTTGAAATATGCTGACGGTGAGCGTCGTTATATTATTGCACCTAAAGGTTTGCGTGCTGGTGATAAAGTGCAATCTGGTAACGATGCTCCAATTCGTACTGGTAACTGCTTGCCACTTCGCAACATGCCTATCGGTTCTACTCTTCACAACATCGAGCTTAAAATCGGTAAAGGTGCACAATTAGTGCGTTCTGCTGGTACTTCTGCTCAATTGTTGGGTCGTGACGGTTCATACGCAATCATTCGTCTTCGTTCAGGCGAAATGCGTAAAGTACATGTTGAATGCCGCGCTGTGTTAGGTGAAGTATCTAACTCAGAAAGCAACCTTCGCTCACTAGGTAAAGCTGGTGCTGCGCGCTGGCGTGGTGTTCGTCCTACCGTTCGTGGTATGGCGATGAACCCGATTGATCACCCACATGGTGGTGGTGAAGGGCGTAACAAAGGTATTCAACCTGTAAGCCCATGGGGTCAAAAAGCTAAAGGGTACAAGACACGTACCAATAAGCGTACGACTAAGATGATTATTCGCGACCGTCGCGTTAAGTAACAAGTAAAGGAATCTGACAATGCCTCGTTCTCTGAAAAAAGGCCCATTCGTCGATGCGCACTTGTTCGCTAAGGTTGAAGCGGCTGTTGCAAGTAATTCTCGCAAGCCGATCAAAACTTGGTCGCGTCGTTCGATGATCCTCCCGGATTTTGTTGGTTTAACAATTTCTGTACATAATGGCCGTAACCATGTTCCAGTGATCGTAACTGAACATATGGTAGGTCATAAACTAGGTGAATTCGCGCCAACTCGTACCTATCGTGGTCACGGTGTTGACAAGAAGTCTAAACGTTAATAGGTGCTAATGATGGAAGTAACTGCAAAATTACGCGGTGCCGCTATCTCGGCACAAAAGGCACGTTTGGTTGCAGATTTAATCCGTGGCAAATCAGTTGCTCACGCGCTTAATATCTTGAACTTCAGCAACAAAAAAGCTGCAGTTTTAGTGAAAAAAGCTTTGGAATCTGCTATCGCAAACGCTGAACATAATAACAGTTTAGATGTTGATGATCTTAAAGTTTCTACGATCTACGTTGATGAAGGCATGAGCCTTAAACGTATCATGCCACGTGCTAAAGGCCGTGCGGATCGTATTACTAAGCGTACTTGTCACATCACCGTTAAGGTAGGGGTTTGATATGGGTCAGAAGGTTCATCCAATCGGTATCCGCCTAGGTGTTGTGAAACGTCATAACGCTAACTGGTATGCGAATCCGAAACAATACGCTGAATACTTGCTTAAAGATTTGCAAGTTCGTGAGTTTTTAACTAAAAAACTTAAGAATGCAATGGTAAGCAATATTCTTATCGAACGTCCTACAGGTGCTGCTAAAGTAACAATTAGCACCGCACGTCCAGGTATCGTTATCGGTAAAAAAGGCGAAGACATTGAAAAATTACAACGCGAATTAACATCTATCATGGGTGTTCCTGCGCAAGTAAGCATCAACGAAATCGATCGCCCAGACTTAGACGCTCGTTTAGTTGCTGAAGCAATCGCTTCTCAATTAGAAAAACGTGTAATGTTCCGCCGTGCTATGAAACGTGCAGTACAAAACACTATGCGTGCTGGTGCTAAAGGTATCAAAGTTGAAGTTTCAGGCCGTTTAGGTGGTGCAGAAATCGCACGTACTGAATGGTATCGTGAAGGTCGTGTACCTTTGCATACTCTTCGTGCTGACATTGATTATGCAACAATGCGTGCTGAAACTACTTACGGTACGATTGGTGTTAAAGTTTGGATTTTCCGTGGAGAAATCCTGGGTGGCATGAAACAAGTCATGAACCCGGCTCCTGCTGAAGAACGTCCAGCTAAACGCGGTCGCGGTCGTGGTGAAGGTCAAGAGCGTCGTGGTCGTCGCAATGATCGTTCTGCTGATAAAGGAGAATAATCCATGTTGCAACCTAAACGTACTAAATTCCGTAAAGTGCAAAAAGGCCGTAACACTGGTCTAGCGCACCGTGGCAGTACAGTATCATTTGGTACTATCGCACTTAAATCAGTTGAACGTGGTCGTATGACTGCGCGTCAAATTGAAGCTGCGCGTCGTACCATTAGCCGTCGTGTAAAACGTGGTGGTAAAATCTTTATCCGTGTATTCCCGGACAAACCAATTACTGAAAAACCATTAGAAGTTCGTATGGGTAACGGTAAAGGTAATGTGGAATACTGGGTTTGTGAAATCAAGCCAGGTAAGATCCTGTACGAAATGGAAGGTGTAAGCGAAGAATTAGCGCGCGAAGCATTTACTTTAGCTGCTGCTAAACTTCCGTTTAAAACCGCTATCGTGACTCGGACGGTAATGTAATGAAAACTAAAGATCTACGTGAAAAGTCGGTAGAAGAGTTGCAAGCTTTGCTTGAAGAGCAACAGCTTAACCAATTCCGTCTTCGTATGGCGAAAGCAACTGGTCAATTGGGTAAATCGCACGAAGTGCAAGTTGCTCGTAAGACAATTGCTCGTATCAAGACACTCCTTACCGAAAAACAGGGGAACGGACAATGAGTGAAAAAACAGTCCGCACGTTAACTGGCAAAGTAGTAAGTGACAAAATGGACAAGTCTATTGTTGTTCTTATCGAACGCCGAGTTCAACACCCGTTGTACGGCAAATCAATCCGCCGTTCAACTAAATTACACGCTCATGATGAGAACAATACCGCTAAACTTGGCGATCTTGTAACCATCAAAGAAAGCCGCCCAATTTCTAAAACTAAAGCTTGGACTTTGGTTGAAGTTGTTGAAGCAGCTGCTGAGTAATTAGACGTTCTTGTTGCATCATCGGTCAATTTCGAGTACTCTTTGAGCCTTTCGAAATTGTGACCGGTGATGCTCGGTTTTGGAGTAGGGCAATGATTCAAACCGAAAGTATGCTCGACGTAGCAGACAACAGTGGTGCACGCCGCGTACAATGTATCAAAGTACTTGGTGGTTCACATCGTCGTTATGCTTCTGTTGGCGACATTATTAAAGTTACTGTAAAAGAAGCAATTCCACGTGGCCGTGTTAAAAAAGGTGACGTGATGAATGCAGTTGTAGTTCGCACAAAATTCGGTATTCGTCGTCCAGACGGTTCTGTGATCCGTTTTGATGACAATGCTGCTGTTATTTTGAACAACAACAAGGCTCCGATTGCCACTCGTATTTTCGGACCAGTGACTCGTGAACTTCGTACTGAACAGTTCATGAAAATCATTTCATTGGCTCCTGAAGTACTATAATAGAGGCAATCATGGCTAAGATTAAAAAAGGCGATCAAGTAATCGTGATCGCAGGTAAAGAAAAAGGCAAACAGGGTACTGTTTTGTCTGTTTCTAATGACCGAGTTAAGGTTGAAGGCCTTAATTTAGTTAAGAAGCATCAAAAGCCGAATCGTGTTACTGGCGCTGAAGGCGGCATCGTAACTCAAGAAGCTTCGCTTCATATCTCAAACGTGGCAATTTTTAATGCTACAACCCAAAAGGCTGACCGTGTTGGTTACCAAGTTGATGCTGAAGGCGCGAAAACTCGCGTATTCAAATCAAATGGTGAATCAGTGGCGGCGGCGAAGTAATAGGTTGACAAGGCAATGGCCAGACTTAAAGCGCGTTACAATGACGAACTTAAAGCTAAGTTGAAAGAAGAACTTGGCGTAGCTAATGTGATGGAAATTCCTCGCATTACTAAAATCACTCTAAACATGGGTGTTGGTGCAGCTTCAGCTGATAAGAAATTATTAGATGGCGCATTATCAGATATGCAAGCTATCGCTGGTCAAAAACCAGTGTTAACACTTGCACGTAAATCAATCGCGGGCTTCAAAATCCGTGATGGTTGGCCAATCGGTTGTAAAGTTACTTTACGTGGCGAACGTATGTACGAATTCTTAGACCGTTTGATCTCAATCGCAATCCCTCGTATCCGTGACTTCCGTGGTTTCTCTGCGAAATCTTTCGATGGTCGTGGTAACTACTCTATGGGCTTGAAAGAGCAAATCGTTTTCCCAGAAATCGATTTCGATAAGATTGATCGTATTCGTGGTATGGATATTACTATTACTACGACTGCTCGCACCGATGACGAAGGCCGTGCGCTTATGCGTGCATTCGGCTTCCCGTTCAAATAAGAGGTCGATATGGCTAAGAAAGGTATGATTAATCGCGAATTAAAACGCGAAAAAACAGTTGCTAAATACGCTGCAAAACGTGCTGAATACAAAGCTACTATTGCTAACGTAAATGCAAGTGATGAAGAGCGTTTTGAAGCGATGTTAAAATTACAAGCGTTGCCTCGTAATGCATCACCAGTTCGTCTACGTAACCGTTGTGGTTTAACTGGACGTCCTCATGGTTACTTCCGTAAGTTCGGTTTAAGCCGTAACAAATTACGTGATACAGTAATGCAAGGTGATGTACCTGGCGTTGTTAAGGCAAGCTGGTAAGGAGCGACTAAATGAGTATGCAAGATACCGTTGCCGACATGCTAACACGTGTTCGTAACGCACAAATGGCAAAAAAACAAACTGTTTCTATGCCAAATTCTAAGTTGAAAGTTGCGATTGCAAACGTACTTCAACAAGAAGGTTATATTTCAAATGTAGAAGTTGCTGATCTTGAAGGCAAAGCTACTTTGACTATTACTTTAAAATATTTTGAAGGCAAACCGGTTATTGAAACTGTGAAACGCGTAAGCCGTCCAGGTCTTCGCCAATATCGCGGTAAAGATAATCTTCCTAGCGTTAAGCAAGGATTGGGTATTGCAATTGTTTCTACAAGCAAAGGCATCATGACTGATCGCGCTGCACGTGCTGCAGGCGTTGGTGGTGAAGTTATTGCTTTTGTTTCTTAATAGGTGATTCCTCATGTCTCGTGTGGCTAAAGCCCCAGTAACTGTACCTAATGGTGTAACAGTTACTCAGAACGGCCGGCAGGTCGAAGTGAAAGGCAGTAAAGGTACTTTGTCTTTCAACCTGCATGCGCTGGTCGAGCTAAAACAGGAAGAAGGTAAACTTCAAATTGCTCCAGTTAAAGAGTCTAAAGACTCTTGGATGCAAGCTGGTACTGCTCGCGCTGTGTTAAATAACCTTGTAAAAGGTGTTAACGAAGGTTTCGAACGTAAGTTACAACTTATCGGTGTAGGTTATAAAGCTGCGGTTAAAGGTAATGTAGTTAACCTTAACCTTGGTTATTCACATCCAATCGATTACTCACTTCCAGAAGGCGTAACTGCTGAAACTCCGACTGCGACTGAGATTGTTCTCAAGTCAGCTAACAAACAATTGTTAGGTCAGGTTGCTGCAGAAATCCGTGCTTACCGTTCACCAGAACCATACAAAGGTAAAGGTGTTCGTTATTCGGATGAAGTTGTTCTTCGTAAAGAAGCTAAGAAGAAATAAGGCGCGAGGTTCTTATGAACGAAAAGAAACAATCCCGTTTGCGTCGTGCGAAAAGCACACGCTTGCACATTCGTGCATTGGGTGCGACTCGTTTGTGTGTAAACCGCACTCCGCGTCACATCTATGCTCAAGTTATTTCAGCAGATGGTGGCAAAGTATTAGCTCAAGCTTCTACTTTGGATGCATCTTTACGTAGCGGTTCGACTGGTAACATCGATGCTGCTACGAAAGTAGGTGCTTTAATCGCAGAACGTGCTAAAGCAGCTGGTGTAACTAAAGTTGCATTTGACCGTTCTGGTTTTAAATATCATGGTCGTATCAAAGCCTTGGCTGATGCTGCTCGTGAAAACGGCTTGGAGTTCTAATCATGGCTAAAGTTGAACAAAACGAAGGTCTTGTTGAAAAGCTGGTTGCCGTTGATCGTGTAGCCAAAGTTGTTAAGGGTGGTCGTATCTTCTCTTTCACAGCATTGACTGTGGTTGGTGATGGTAATGGTCGCGTAGGTTTTGGTCGTGGTAAAGCGCGTGAAGTTCCAGCTGCTATTTCTAAAGCACTTGAAGCTGCGCGTCGTAACATGATTACTGTTGACCTTGTTGATGGTACTGTACAGCACCCTATCCATGCTCGTCATGGTGCAAGTCATGTCTATATGCAACCTGCATCTGAAGGTACTGGCGTAATTGCTGGTGGTTCAATGCGTGCAGTTTTAGAAGCTGCTGGTGTGCGTAACGTATTGACTAAGTGTTATGGTTCTACTAACGCTGCAAATGTCGTAAATGCAACTTTTAATGGTTTGCGTGATATGACTTCTCCTGAAAAGGTTGCTGCGAAACGTGGTCTCTCAGTAGAACAAATTTTAGGGTAATCAATCATGAAAACGATTAAAGTTACCCAGACTAAATCTTCTTCGCATCGTTTGAAAAATCACAAACTTTGCTTACAAGGTTTAGGTCTGCGTCGTATTGGTCATACTGTAGAAGTGCAAGATACTCCTTCTAATCGTGGTATGATCAACAAAGTCTACTATATGGTTAGTGTAGAGGAATAAGCCATGACTCTGCGTTTAAATGAGCTTGCGCCTGCAGAAGGTGCAAAACGTGAAAACCGTCGCTTAGGCCGTGGTATCGGTTCTGGCGTTGGTAAGACTGGTGGCCGTGGTGTCAAAGGTCAGAAATCACGTAAAAGTGGTGGCGTTCGTCCAGGCTTTGAAGGTGGTCAAACAGCGATTTATCGTCGTTTACCTAAATTCGGTTTCACTAGCCAATTGGCTTTGAAAACTGCTGAAGTACGTTTGTCTGAACTTGCTAAAGTTGAAGGCGATATTGTTAGCCTAGAAACTTTAAAAGCTGCGAACGTTGTACGTAAAGATATGTTACGTGCTCGTATCGTACTTTCTGGTGAAATCACTCGTGCATTCACTGTTCAAGGTGTTGCATTGACTAAAGGCGCTAAAGCTGCTGTTGAAGCTGCTGGCGGTAAAGTCGAGGAGTAATCGCGAGTGACTATGTCTCCTAGTTCTTCAGGTCATGTTAACATGATGAAAGGGCAGCCATTTCATGTGAAATATCGTGAAATTATTCGCCGATTAATGTTCTTGATTGGTGCTTTGGTCGTCTTTCGACTAGGATCGCATATTCCTCTGCCAGGTATTGATAATGTCGCGCTAGAGCGTTTTTTTAAGGCTAATGAAGGTACTTTCTTAGGCTTATTTAATATGTTCTCTGGCGGGGCATTAGAACGTATGTCAATTCTTGCGTTGGGTATTATGCCATACATCTCTGCATCCATCATTGTGCAGTTGATGTCAACAGTTGTTCCTTCGCTTGAAGCATTAAAGAAAGAAGGCGAGCAGGGTAAACGTAAGATTAATCAGTACACTCGCTATGGCACATTGTTACTTGCCTTTGTGCAAGGTATTGGAATGTGTGCGGGACTCATCAGTCAAGGAATTACTTTGACTTCGGGTCTGGCTTTTTATATTCCAGCAGTCACATCTTTAGTGGCTGGAACAATGTTTCTGATGTGGTTAGGAGAGCAAATTACCGAACGTGGTATCGGTAATGGTATTTCCATGATCATTTTTGCTGGTATTGTTGCAGCATTGCCAACTACAGTTATTCAGTCTTTCTCATCTGTTGAGCAAGGACAAACCAGTCTTATTGGTTTAGCTATATTTGGTTTGCTTTCATTAGCAGTACTCGCAGCGATCGTGTTTATTGAAAAAGCTCAGCGTCGTATACCTGTTAACTATGCTCAAAAGCAACAAGGGCGTCGCATATTCACTGCTCAGCAAACACATTTGCCATTAAAAATTAACATGGCAGGGGTTATTCCAGCAATTTTCGCAAGTTCGTTATTGTTGTTCCCTGCAAGTTTAGGTCAATGGCTTGGAAGTGCTGATCCAAATGCAGGAATTGTAAAACGTACGCTACAAGATTTGGCATTAGTATTATCGCCTGGACAACCTTTGTATTTGGTGCTGTTCGCTGCGTTAATCATTTTCTTCTGTTATTTCTATACTGCGCTAGTATTTAGCCCTAAAGAAGTTTCAGAGAATTTGAAACGAAGTGGAGCATATGTACCTGGTATTCGCCCAGGTGAGCAAACTGCTCGTTATTTAGATCATATTCTTAATCGTTTGACGTTTATTGGTGCAATCTATATCACTGTCATTTGTTTGATGCCAATGATTTTGCAAAGTTCATTTGGTATCCCATTCCATTTGGGGGGTACTTCTTTGCTGATTGTTGTGGTAGTTGTGATGGACTTTATGGCTCAGCTTCAAGCTCATCTCACGTCTCACCAATATGATAATCAATCGTTAATGAGAAAGACTGCTCATCCTAAGGGATAAGCGCACTTAGAGGTTTCATCATGAAAGTTCAAGCTTCTGTAAAGAAAATTTGTGGTAGCTGTAAAGTTATCCGTCGTAATGGGGTTATCCGCGTAATTTGTAGCGCAGAACCTCGTCATAAGCAGCGTCAAGGTTAATCTGATCAAGACCTGTTGATTTCAGTAGGCGAATTGGGTTAATATCCGCCCCTCAAGATTTTTGTGGGGCGGTTGATTATCTCTACTGCCTTTTTGGAGAAAAGTGAATGGCTCGTATTGCCGGTGTAAACATTCCGGATAACAAGCATGCTGTTATCTCCCTCACGTACATCTTTGGTATTGGTCGCCACACTGCTAAGAACATCTTAGCTGCTGCTGGTATCGCTACTACTACCAAGATCCGTGAATTGGATGATGCTCAGCTCGATGCGATTCGTGCAGAAGTTGCTAAGGTTCCTACCGAAGGTGACTTACGCCGCGAAATTTCCATGAACATTAAACGTTTAATGGATTTAGGCTGCTACCGTGGTCTTCGTCATCGTCGTAGCTTGCCTGTCCGCGGACAACGCACCAAAACTAACGCACGTACCCGTAAAGGTCCGCGCAAACCGATTAAAAAGTAAGATTTCTGGAAGCTAAAAGATGGCAAAAGATACTCGCACACGCAAGAAGGTCACTCGTACCGTCTCTGAAGGTGTTGCACACATTCACGCGTCTTTTAATAACACCATTGTTACGATTACCGATCGTCAAGGTAATGCATTGGCTTGGGCCACTTCAGGTGGGCAAGGCTTCCGTGGATCACGTAAATCAACTCCGTTTGCTGCTCAGGTAGCTGCTGAAGTTGCTGGTAAAGCAGCTTTGGATTACGGTTTGAAAAACTTGGACGTCCTTGTAAAAGGTCCTGGTCCAGGTCGTGAGTCTGCGGTTCGTGCATTAGGCGCAGTGGGTTATAAGATCAACAGCATTACCGATGTGACACCAATCCCTCACAACGGTTGCCGTCCACCTAAAAAACGTCGCGTGTAAGGAGAAACATTCATGGCTCGTTATATTGGTCCAAAATGCAAACTCTCTCGCCGCGAAGGGACAGACCTGCAGTTAAAATCTGGCGTTAAACCATTTGACGTCAAAACAAAAAAACACGCTAAAGCTCCTGGTCAACATGGCGGGGCTCGTGGTGGTAAACAATCTGAGTATTCACTACAATTACGTGAAAAACAAAAAGTACGTCGTATGTACGGTGTGTTAGAGCGTCAATTTAGTAATTACTATAAAGAAGCAGCTCGTGTTAAAGGTGCAACAGGTGAGAACTTGTTGAAATTGCTTGAAAGCCGCCTAGATAACGTTGTTTATCGCATGGGTTTTGGTTCTACACGTGCAGAAGCTCGTCAGCTAGTAAGTCACCGTAGCATTACTTTAAATGGTCGTCGTGTTAATATCGCGTCAATCCAAGTTAAAGCAGGTGATGTAATTGCAGTTCACGAAGGTGCTAAACAACAATTACGTATTAAAAACGCAATTGAATTAGCTGCTCAACGTGGTATTCCTTCTTGGATGGATGTTGACCATTCTAAATTTGAAGGTACGTTTAAAGCTGCACCAGATCGTTCTGATTTACCTGCTGAAATCAACGAAAGCTTGATTGTAGAATTGTATTCTAAATAATCCTTGAGGTAGCAATAATGACGCGTACTGCAAACGAGTTTCTAACTCCGCAAGCGATCAAGGTCGAAGCGGCAAGCGGGACCTCGGCAAAAGTGATTCTGGAACCTTTAGAGCGTGGTTTTGGCCATACTCTTGGTAATGCTTTACGTCGCATTCTATTATCTTCTTTACCAGGCGCTGCTGTGGTTGAAGTTGAAATAGAAGGTGTCGAGCACGAATACAGTACTTTAGAAGGCTTGCAGCAGGACATCGTCGAGCTCTTGCTGAACCTAAAAGGATTGTCTATTAAGCTGTTCGATCAAAATGAAGCATATTTAACATTAGAAAAACAAGGTCCTGGCGATGTTACCGCTGCTGACCTGCGTTTACCTCATAATGTTGAAGTGGTTAACCCGGAACACTTGATCGGCACTCTAAGTGCATCAGGCAATTTGAAAATGCGCCTGAAAGTTTCTCAAGGTCGTGGTTATGAAACTTCTGACTCCCGTTTCCCTGAAGGTGAAACACGTCCTGTTGGTCGTCTACAGTTAGATGCTTCTTATAGCCCGATTAAACGTGTGTCTTATACAGTAGAAAATGCTCGTGTAGAACAACGTACTGACCTTGATAAATTGGTCATTGATCTTGAAACAAATGGTACTGTAGATCCTGAAGAAGCAATCCGCAAAGCGGCTACAATTTTGCAACAACAAATTGCAATTTTTGTTGATCTTCAGAAAGATCAAGCTCCAGTTGCTCAAGAGCCTCGTGAAGAAGTTGACCCAATCTTGCTTCGTCCAGTAGATGATCTAGAGCTTACTGTTCGTTCTGCTAACTGTTTGAAAGCAGAAAATATTTACTACATCGGTGATCTTGTTCAACGTACTGAAGTTGAGTTATTAAAAACTCCTAACCTAGGTAAAAAATCGTTAACAGAGATTAAAGATGTTCTAGCTTCGAAAGGCTTACAACTCGGCATGCGTTTAGAGAACTGGCCACCAGCTAGTCTCCGTATGGACGATCGTTTTGCCTATCGTAGCCGTTAATTAAGTAGGACTATCACCATGCGTCATCGTAATAGTGGTGTGAAATTAGGCCGTACAAGCAGTCATCGTAAAGCGATGTTCCAAAACTTGGCTAATTCTTTGTTCGAACACGAGTTGATTAAAACAACTGTGCCTAAAGCAAAAGAATTACGTCGCGTTGCTGAGCCTTTAATCACTTTAGCTAAAAACGATACTGTAGCAAACCGCCGCTTGGCTTTTGCTCGTACTCGTTCAGCAGCAACTGTAGGTAAGTTATTTACAGTTCTTGGCCCTCGTTATAAAGAACGTAACGGCGGTTATCTACGTGTTCTTAAAGCTGGTTTCCGTGCAGGTGATGCTGCGCCGATGGCTTATGTAGAGCTTGTAGATCGCGAAGTTAAATCTTCTGCAGAATAATTTTAAAAGTTTTACTTTTTTATTATTCAATAAAGGTCGGTTTAAAACCGACCTTTTTTATTGCATGTAAATAGATTGTCTAACAATTTAGATACTGTGTCCCGAATTGACAAAAAAATATTAAAAAAACTCCAAACTTGACATTGTGTATTGTCAGTTTTGTGCTTAAATAAAACTGTACTCGTTTAAAGGTTATAAAAAGAAAATGGATAAGCATATTGATATATTGATTGTTGGTGCTGGTATCTCAGGAATCGGTTTGGCAGCACATCTTTCGAGGAATTGTCCAAATAGACAATTTGAAATTTTAGAGCGTCGTGACAGTTTTGGCGGTACCTGGGATTTGTTCAAATATCCTGGTATTCGTTCAGATTCTGATATGTCTACTTTTGGATTTAATTTTAAGCCTTGGCAACAGTCTAATGTATTAGCCTCTGGTTCTGCAATCAAAGGTTATCTATCTGAAGTTGTAGATGAATATAAACTTAAAGATAAAATTAATTTTGGGCATCGTGTACTTTCAGCAAATTTTGATTCTTCATTAAAGCAATGGATATTGAATGTAGAAGATCAAAATCAAAAGAAACAAACTTGGACAGCAAATTTCGTTTTGGGTTGTACAGGTTATTATAATTATGATCATGGTTATGAACCAGAGTTCCCGAATCGTGAAGCATTTAAAGGACAGTTTATTCATCCTCAGCATTGGCCTGAAAACTTGGATTATACTGGTAAAAAGGTAGTCATTATTGGTAGTGGTGCTACAGCAATTACACTTGTTCCTGCCATGGCAAAAGGCGGTGCAGAACATGTTACGATGTTGCAACGTTCACCGACTTACATTGCTTCTATTCCATCTATTGATTTTCTTTATGAGAAAATGCGTAAAGTATTATCCGAAGATGTAGCATATAAGTTAACCCGTGCACGTAATATTGGTATGCAACGAGGTATATATGCGATCGCGCAGAAACAACCTAAATTACTCCGAAAATTCCTTCTAAAATCTATAGAAATGCAATTAAAGGGTAAAGTGGATATGAAACATTTTACACCTGCATACAATCCATGGGATCAGCGTTTATGTGTGGTTCCTGATGGAGATTTATTTAAGATATTACGTTCTGGTAAAGCAAGTGTTGAAACTGATCAAATTGAGAAGTTTACGGAAACTGGCATTCAGTTAAAATCTGGAAAACATTTAGATGCTGATATTATTGTTTCTGCAACGGGCTTAGAAATTCAAATCTTGGGTGGAATTAAAGCAACCTTAGATGGAAAACCTTTAAATACGTCTAAACATATGCTTTATCAAGGGGTTATGGTTAGTGATGTTCCGAATATGGCAATGATCATCGGTTATATTAATGCTTCTTGGACGTTGAAAGTTGATATTGCTGCTGATTACATTTGCCGTCTACTGAATTATATGGACAAAAAGGGTTACGATGAGGTTATTCCTCAGGGGGATCAAACTGAGATTCTCGAAGATACTGTGATGGGTAGTCTTTCTTCAGGCTATATCGCACGTGCAGCGGATGTTATGCCTAAGCAAGGTAAACATGCACCATGGAAAGTCACTAATAATTATCTGGCAGATCGTAAAGAACTAAAACATGCGAAATTTGAAGATGGCATTCTAAAGTTTTTTAAACGGGATTTAGAAGATAATCGTAAACCTAAGCTAGTATCCTAAATACAATTAATTTTAATTCAGGAGCTTCGGCTCCTTTTTTATTTAAGCTTATGTTTTGACTTGGTATTTTAGAAATATCATAAAAATAGAAAATCAATTTGCAGTATAAGTATTGATGTTTTAGATAATCATGAAAATAAAATATAGCTTATAGATTGTGAAAATGCTGAATGTACAACACTTATGCCGTCTAGGTATGTTATCGGATTAGCCCTAGACAACAATAGATTAGTTTCTATTTAAGCATTGGTTTGGGTGTATTCCATGTTAGGAAAAGCTGGGAGACGCTCAGAAGTCATTGTAGCTTTTTTAGAAAACGTGCAATGACTATCTTGATCTAATATTTCACTATTAAAAAGCCATCCTCCCACTAGTGCACAAGTGATTATTTTGGGGTTTTAGAGTGTGCGAGAAATTAATTCTTTCATGATTTCATTGGTTCCTGCATAGATACGGTTAGCACGGTTGTCTATATATGCACGTGCAATTGGATATTCCAGCATATAACCATAGCCCCCATGTAACTGTACGCATTCGTCAACTACTTTTGAAAACATATCTGAAATTTTATATTTAGCGGCTGCAGCGGCATCAATACCAAGTTCATCGTTTAGCTGAAGTTGCATACTTCGATCCAGATAAGCACGGCAAAAATCAATTTCTGTGCGTAATTCAGCGAGTTTAAAACGTGTATTCTGGAAAGTACCAATAGCCTTTCCAAAAGCTTTGCGATCTTTTGTGTATTGAACTGTATGTGCGAAAGCAGCTTCAGCTCCAGCTTGACAGGCAATGGCCACAATCATGCGTTCCCAGGCAAGTTCTTTCATGAGCATAATAAAACCCATTCCTTCCGCACCTAACAAGTTTTCTTTTGGTACACGGACATTATCAAAAAATAATTCACACGTATCCTGACCTTTCATTCCAACTTTATTCAGTGGCTTGCCTTTACTGAACCCGTCACGATCTGCTTCGATGATGATTAGAGACAAATTTGCTGAACCTTTATCGCTATTGCCTGTTTTACAAACAACGACAGCCATGTCACATAGATAACCATTGGTAATGAAAATTTTTGAACCATTAATAATATATTCATCACCATCTAAAACTGCTGACGTTCTAACAGCCTGTAAATCTGAGCCTGTTCCTGGCTCTGTCATTGCAATAGCAGTAATGGCCTCACCTGAAGCCATTTTAGGCAGCCATTTTTGTTTTTGTTCTTCATTACCAAAATTATTGATGTAATTCGCAACAATATCTGAGTGCAGGGAAAAACCAGTCGAAGAATCCATAGCATAAGCCTGTTCTTCAATAAGGATCATACTGTATAGACGATCTACACCATAGCCACCATACTGTTCTGGCATAGTGGTACAAAGCAGTCCCATTTCGCCTGCCTTATTCCAGAGGTTACGGTCTACATGTTGCTGTTGTTCATATTTTGCAATATTTGGAACAACTTCTTTTTCATAAAATTTGCGTACTGTGTCACGAAAAGCTTCATGCTCTTGTGTAAATAAATTGCGCGACAACATGTTGGCAAGTGGACGGATTGCACCTGATTGCATTTTTATTCTATCCCTATAGTGTTATGGTGTGCTTTGATCGTTACAGATGCGGCTTTCAGGTACAATGAGATGAATGCTCATTTATCATGTTGAAATGATAAATTTTGTCAATTTTGAAAATTAGCTAAGAAATTATTCTGGATGTTCAGTACACTATTATCAGTCAATGAAAAGGGGAAAATGATGTCTGAAGAAATCACTTTAGAAGAACGTAAAGTTATTTATCGTGCACGTCGCGGCTTAAAAGAAATTGATGTTTATTTCGACCCTTATGTGAAGCAGTATTATTTACAGGCAGATGCAGAAGAAAAGGCTTTGTTCAAAGAACTGGTCGATCAGGAAGATCCTGATCTTTTGGACTGGTTCATGGAAGTAGCTGAGCCACCACGTCCAGAATTAAGAGCTTTTATTTTAAAACTAAAACATTACGTTCATGGCTAATGTAACGGGTAAAATGAATCACTTTAGTTTCAGCTTGCAACACAGTCGTTTATCGATCGCGTTGCATATATTTATGCTACTGCTGATTTGTTTTTGTATATATCAAGCTTTAAATATCTGGATGTGTTTCATTGCGGGTATAGGCCTGATTTTGAGTTATATATTTTTTCTGAATCAGAAACAGTTAATAAAACTTGAGTGGCTTGATCAAAATGATTGGTCATTAAAGTATAGTGATAATAAAAATACACAAACTCTAGAACTAGAAAGAATGTTAGATCATCAGCTTTATATTGTGCTTTATTTTTATGGCTCAAAGCCTGAATCTGTATTGATATGGCAAGATCAATTGAGCAGGTTGCAATGGAAAAGCCTAAAATCACGTGCAAAATTACATTAATTGTCTAACAAGGTAACTTTATTTTGTATTTTAATTTTTATTAAAAATCAAAATATTATAAATTTATTTGGGGGGATTTTAGCTTTTGTTAGACCAAAACATCAAAAAAATTATGAATTTCAGCCTTGTTAGACAATTTGAGCCACACAATTTTCAAACAGCAGTTAAATTAAATATACCAACAGCGAATGAGGAATTTCAAAATGGGTGAAATTCATACGTGGTGGTTCTTGGTCATCGCTATTTTTTTAGCGATTTTTGTAGGAAGACTAGGAACTGTGCTGAGGGAACGAATCGAAAAAAATAAAACGAACAGACTCTCTTGAGAGTTTACCATTTAATAAGTAGCATGTGCTGAACCGTCGCAATGCTACTTTTTTTTGCCTAAATTTTTTATAGACCCAAGATTAGGTCAATTTTTTTAAAAATTAACTGTGGCACATTACAATTATATAATTAGAGCAATTACTCTGTTTTTAAAAAATTGCTTCTGATATGTTAGGCAAAGGATATAAACAAAATTATATAGAGGACAGGAAGAATGTCTAAAGTCCAAAAAATTACTCGTTTTGCAATGACTGCACTTATTGCATCTTCTGTTTTATCAGGCTGTTCTTATGTAGTTAAATCTGGTGCAAATGTTGCCATTGGATTTAGTGATAAACATATCGTTCCACCTATCTTGAAAATGGGTGATGCAGATATGGCATGTCAAACGGGGACAGCTTTAACGCCAGCGATTATGGCAACTAAAGATATGGGGGCAGATCCAACCAGAATGGCAGTATTATTATACTCTGCTGCCGGTATGTGTGCGGAAGGGAAGTCAGTTGACGCAGAATTACGCTATTTGCGAGCTTCAAAAGCCAATCAGGTTTCTGAAGCTCAAGATGCGCGGGTTGAGCAAAAGCGCTGGGCAGCTCTTGCTGCAGAGCGGCAATATACAGCTTATCAATTGTTTGCTGAGCGCTGGCAAGCAAAATATAAATACAAGTTGGGAGATTCTTGCCCAACAATGCATAAAGATCTGGATCAAACAGTTTATTTATTGGGACTGTTAAGTGGCTTACAGGCAATGACTAATGATATTAACTCTGGTGGTCAAGTCAATGTGCCAAAAGATATTGCTGCAATTGTTGAACGTAGCATCGGCTGTTTAGATAATGCCAAGTTCTGGGGAGCACCAAATGCAACACGTGCAACAATCTGGACTTTATTGCCAGGTTCAGGTGATGGTAAACCAGATCCATATCAAACCTTAGATCAGTCTATGAAAATTGCTGATCAGAAAGGGGTACGCTTGGCTTATGCACTCAATGCAATGGCTGCACAAGCCAGTGGCGATGATACCAAGATTCGTAATGCGCTACGTGCTTATGGGGCTTCTCGGGCTGAAGATAAGCCTGTAAATCCTGAATTCCGATTGATTGACAGTATGGCAGGTCAAATGATGCAAGAAATTGCAGATCGATATTGGACAGAAAATACTGGAGTACGTGCAGCTGATGATGGTTTTACTACATTCTGGGATGATAAAAGCGATTCTAGTGGTTTAGATGAACTGTTTCAGGATGGTGACTCTGGTACCATAGAAGCTCCGCCTGCAACAGAGACAAATGCCAATTAAGCTATTTTTTATTGATGATATGCATCAAAGATTAATCATCAATATATGGCATTAAATTGACAAGACTTAGAGATAGCAACATGCAGGTAAATGAATTACGATCAAAAATTGTATTGATTGCAGTATGTTGCTCTTTCTCAGCCTGTTTACAGGTATTTCCCGGTTTTTTTATTTATTTAAGAGCTAATTTATTCTCTGAATTTTGGCGTTTGTGGACAGCACATTGGGTACATGTCGGGTGGGTGCATTACCTTTTGAATATGCTCGCATTTGCATGTTTGCCTTTTATATTTCCACAAATTAAAAATAAAATATTTGTGACTTCGCTTTTCGTTTTGTCTCCCCTGATTAGTCTGGTGTTTTATTTTTTATATCCAGCAATTGAAGCTTATGCAGGACTTTCAGGTGTTTTACATGGTTTATATGTTTTTGCGGCGATCCTGTATTTAACAATACCAACGGAACGAAAATTTGCACTATTGATTCTGACTTTAGTCATGGTCAAGTTGCTTTGGGAAAATACTTTTGGGCAAACAGGAACGGCAGAACTGATTGGTAGCCCTGTTCTTGTTGAAGCACATTTATGGGGAGCTATTTGCTCAACTATCCTTGCATTACTGTATTTATTATTTAAACACAAGTGCTTAAAGATAGACGGTTGACATAAAAGACCATAAAAATTGTGGAATTTGTCATTTTATATTGTTAGCTTTTGATGCAAATTTAAACATAGATTAAAGAAAGCTTGTGAGAAGCGATTCTCATAATCAAGGAAAACATCGCACTATACAAAAAATTCAATTTTGTGATGGCGAATAAAAAAAAGTGGAAAAAACATGCAAAACAATGATGAAAAGAGATCAGGGTTTGGTCTCATCCGTTATGTCTGGAATGAGTGGATTTCCACTTTTTCCATTCTCATTCTTCTACTTTTGACCCTGATTATCGGTACAGGTGAAATGATTCATGGTCAATTGCTCCGTATAGGCGAAGGTTTATATGGAGATCCTAAAAGCGGGATACAATATTCATTTCTACGCGCTGAACCAAGCAAGCCGACCTGTGATCGCAATCCAAATATCGATGTACTTGTTCAGCAACAGATGAAAGCTAATGCTAATGATGAATTCGCTGATATTTTTGGTACTTCTTCAGAGGCAGACGTTCGTAATTCGGTTCTTGCCGCTCAACAACTATGTGAAGATAAGCATATATTTTACGATAAGGCGATGAAATATATGGATGATCATCCAAGCATCCGTCCTTATCGTACATTTGAGACCACTTTTTTTGGGGTCTTTAAGTTTGGTGTAGATAATAAAGTTCTGATTTTACTATTGATGGTTGTGGTCTCTGCGATTACTGCATCAGTCAAAATGCATCATATTGGCTTACGTCCTGCAGTAACCAGGCTGGATTTTAGTGTTTATTCCAGTGTCATGGTTCTGGGGAATGGTCTATTAACTTATTCGGTTATTAGTCAATATCGTTCAGTACTTAATTCAGGGGTGACATCTACCTTTGAGACGCTCGCTATTTACTGGCTATGGATTATTTTATTTGCTTCATTAACCATAATTAGCTTGTATCAGTTAGTTAAACCACCAAAACCAACCAAAGAAGGTGGAAACTTTGGGCTAGCATTACTGAGTGTGCCTTTGTATGCCTATATGGCGGTACTGACTGGATTAGTCTTCATTTTTGTTATGGACTATCCGATGGGGCAAGGGATTTATCTGGGACAACTTACAGAGTTTGCAGATATTTTTCTAAAACTTGCCTTATTTATCTGGGCCGGGATGTTACTGACACAAACACGTGTTATGGATTTATTCCTAAATATTCTTCGTCCATGGAATCTTGCTCCAGAAACACTGACCTGGCTTATTTTGATTGCTGCAGCAATTCCAACAGCATATACGGGAGCATCGGGTATTTTCGTGATTGCTGCGGGTGCGATTATTTATAAAGAAGTCTGGAATGCTGGTGCTCGACGTCAATATGCTTTGGCAGTTTCAGCAATGTCTGGTTCACTTGGTGTGGTTATCCGTCCTTGTCTTTTGGTTGTGCTGATCGCTATGCTAGATAGCCGTCATGTGACTTCTGACGAGCTATTTAACCATGGTATATATGTTTTCTGGTTAACTGCATTTTTATTCTTAGGTGTGTCGTTGATGCTGGCGGATCAAAAGTTCCGTATTAACTCACCAAAAGTTGCATTACCAGGCATGGCTAAAGCCTTTGTTCCTGTCATTCCATATATCTTGATTACGATTGCTGTTATCGCGATATATCGTTATGGTCTAGATACAAAAATGGATGAGTTTACTGCTCCAGTAATGCTTCCATTTATCCTCCTCGCATATATTTTGTTTGATAAATTATTCTCGGAAAAACTATCGACCAATCAGGCACAAACTGTAGATTTGGCTACGATACATGCCAGTGAATCAAAATTCATGCGTGAGCATAGTGATACACCAAATAACCGTCGCGGTTTTGGTAGTGCTGTACGTTTTGCCACAGCAGAAACAGTTGGGCATATCGGTGCTCTTATCATTCTGATGGCATTGTCTGCAAGCATGGCAGGCCTGATCGAGCGTTCAGAAATTGTGACTATGGTTCCGACACATCTAGGCAGTATTTTGATTACACTGGGCTTTATGGCATTGTTACTCGCTATCATTGGCATGTGTACTGACCCATTTGGTGCTGTCATCTTGGTTGCTGGTACGATTGCTCCTGTTGCTTTTGAAAATGGGGTACACCCAATTCACTTCTGGATGATTGTATTGGTTGCATTTGAGCTTGGTTATGTCACGCCTCCAGTCGCATTGAATCACTTGCTAACAAGACTGTCTGTTGGTGATGAGGAGGTGGCAGCAGCAGATGCAGAAGCCAAGAGTAAATATACAAAGTTCTATTATCGATATGAGCGTTGGTTACTACCGATTATGGTTCTGTTCCCATCACTGTTAATCGTGACTTATGCACCGTATATTTTCAAAATGTTTGGGTGGTATCACTAATTTTGAAAAGTAAGTATGTCACTTAACATCAATGCCAGTCAGTAGATAAATTGACTGGCATTTTTATTTAAGTGGTTTATTTGGGGGGAATATTATAGGTATGAATATATTTAAATTGAGTATATTTATCATATAACCTGATCCAAAATATAAATTCAGAAGTGATTTAAATATAGGCAAAGTATGTTGAATACAGCATAAGCTTTGTATTGCTGATTTAGGTTATTTTTTCTGGCGAAATTTATTTTGAATAAGGGGACTACACAAGATAATTGCCAAAATAATTAATCCGAAACCGATAAGGGCATAGTGGTCAGGGATTTCATGCCAGAATAAAAAACCCAGGATTCCTGCAAATATAATAGCTACATAATTGATAGGTCCAATCTGTCCAGCAGGTGCAAGCTTATAGGCATAAGACATAAACATCTGACTAATATTTGCAAGTAAGCCAGCTCCGATCAATAAGCAAAGCTCATGAAATGTATAGGGACGCCATACCCAAAACATTGGGACTGCCGAGATGAGTGAGCCAATGATGCAAAAATAAAAAACAATTCTTTCAGGAGGTTCTGTATTGGTTAAAGCCCGTACCGTGACAAATGCCATAGCTGCAAGAAAACTCGCACATAACCCAATCATTGAAATATGATTAAATAAGCCACTATCTGGCTTGGCAACCATGATTACTCCAGCTAACCCTAAACCGGCAGCAATAAGCATGGCTAAGGTAATCTTTTCTTTTAGGAACAACCAGGCAATCAGTGGGATAAAGATTGGAGAGGAATAAGTAAAAACCATGGCATTAGATAGTTTTAAATGTGCGATGGCGTAGAAAAAACCATACATGGCTGCCAATCCCACGACTGATCGCCATGTGTGCATCCAGAGTTTTTGGGTTTTAAAAAAATTTAACCCTTTGTTCAGAATGAGAGGTAAAAAAATGAAAATACCGACCGAATTCCTGAAAAAAAAACAATCGTGTAATTATCTACAGTATAGGAGGCAAAACGGATCAGTACTCCCATAACCGAAAATAAAAAGGCTGAAAAGGTCAAATAAACAATGGCTTTAACCAGATTTCGATTTGATATGATTAGATTCATTTCATATGAAGCTTAGATTTTATTGTGTTCTTGCATTTGTGATTCCAATAACTTGATTTGCTCTTCTTTGAGTTTAATTAATTGTTCAGCATCAATATGTTGATCTTTTAGTGTATTCGCCTGATCATGAAGCTGTTTTTGTATATCATCCAGTTTAGTCATTTCCTCTTTGGCAAGACTTGGACTGGTTGGTATCTGCTGTTTTAAGAGATCATCATTTACCAATGTTTTTAATTCGGATGTCGTTGTTGGTGGCGTGGGTGTGGGTTGAGCACTTTCTTTTTTAAGTTTGCTTTGATTTTCAGTCTTAGGAATTTGTAATGTTTGGTGCTCCGTCCTGGGCGGAGTATTCATCTGGAAAAAAACAATTATAGCTAAAACAATACTGAATAAGCCCCCAGCAATCCACCATATTAAATGAGAGTTTTCTCTCTGAGTTTGCGTCATTTTTTTTCCGTTATTTTCAGGTTATTTCTGACGCGGCTTGAATTGAATTACCCCAATTTCATCAGGTGTTGCTGGCTCCGACTGTACTTCAACATGTGTTGGACGATTTTCTGAATAGCCACACTCGATACATTCAATCCATTCCGCATCATCAGTGGTTAACATAATGATTCGATCTAGCGCTTCGCATTTTGGACACTTTACACCCGCGATGAAACGCTTTTTGATATTCATCATGTTTACCACTTATTGATTAATCTAGATTGGTATTTTAAGCACTTTTAGTACTGTTCGTCCAACCTTGATGACGTAGTAAAGCATCAATTTTTGGCTCACGACCACGGAAATTGATAAAAGCATCGAGAGCTGCATCTTTGCCGCCTACAGCTAATATTGCTTTACGGAACTCCGCACCAGTTTTCGTATTAAAAACCCCTTCATTTTCGAAGCGATCAAAAGCATCGCTCGCCAGAACTTCAGCCCATTTATAGGAGTAGTATCCTGCAGCATATCCACCCGCAAAAATATGACTGAAACTATTCTGGAAGCGGTTATATGTAGTCGTCGGTGCAACCGAAAATCGTGTTCGTATGTCATCAAGAGTATCTTGAATTTGTGCAGCATTTAATGCAGGTGTAAGTTTATGAATGGTTAAATCAAACAATGCAAATTCAATTTGACGCAGAGTATGCATACCTGACTGGAAGAAGCGAGCATCAAGTAGTGCTTTTAATAGCTCAGCTGATAACACTTTTTTAGTCTCGATATGTTCACTTAAGGCATCCAGACTTTCTTTATCCCAGGTCCAGAACTCCATAAACTGGCTTGGTAATTCAACTGCATCCCAGGCGACACCATGCGTGCCTGCAACTGAAATATTATCCACTTCGGTTAACATGTGATGTAAGCCATGACCAAACTCATGAAAAATAGTAACCAATTCATCATGTGTTAATAGCGCTGGTTGATCGCCTACAGGTGGAGTAAAGTTACAGACCATATAACAAATCGGTTTTTGTAGCCCATTTTCAGTTTGCATACGTGAGCGGAAACCACTCATCCACGCACCACCACGTTTACCACTACGCGCATAAAGATCAAAATAAAAACCGCCTATGACCTGACCTTGATCCTCTAATTCAAAATAATGTGCATCTGGGTGCCAGACAGGAGCTTCACGCTCTACGATATTGATTCCGTATAAACGATTTACGACACTAAATAAGCCTTGAATGATCTTAGGGGCAGGAAAATAAGGTTTCAAATCTTCTTGAGAGAGATTGAATTGTTGTTGTTTTAATTTCTCAGAATAATATGCCGTATCCCAAGGTTGCAGGTCCGTTACACCATCTTGAGCCGCAATCTGTTTTAGTTCCCCGATTTCCTGAAGTGCAGGAGCTTTTGCATGTTTAGCCAAATCAACAAGAAATTGATCTACTGTCTGAACATCTGGTGCCATTTTGCTGGCAAGCGAATATTCAGCAAAGTTGTTGAAACCTAAAAGCTTTGCCATTTCCTGACGTAAACTTAAGATTTCAACCATGGTTTCAGTATTATCAAACTCAGGATGATCTGACTGGTCAGATGCACGAGTTGTGTATGCTTTGTAGAGTTCTTCTCTCAATGTCCGATCATCTGCATATGTCATTACTGCCATGTAGGATGGAATATCCAGAGTAGCTACAGGCTGCTCAATATCACGTGCCTGTCCCAGTTGTTTTAAAAGTTCGATACTGCTTTGTGGTAAACCTTTGAGTTGTTCTTCATCAAGCGGTTTACTGAAAGCTTGTGTTGCATCCAAGACGTGATTGGAAAAATCAGAAGACAATTGAGACAAGCGGGCTGAGATTTCAGCATAACGTTTTTGTTCATCCCCCTCGAGTGCGACACCTGATAGCTTGAAATCCCGAAGTGCCAGTCGAGTTGCACTTTGTCTGGCTGCACTCAATGTTTGAAAAATAGGATGATCTGCGATGTTTTGATATGTCTGATATAGAACTTTATGTTGTCCTAATTGAGTGTAATATTCACTTAAAATAGGAAGTAATGATTGATAAACTTCACGAGTTTCTGGATTGTTCATTACGGCATTTAAATGAGAAAGTATGCCCCATGACTCATTTAAATCATTTTCTAAATGATCAATTTTATTTAATACAAGTAATTGTTGTTCAGGGTCGACAGCGACCTCTTGCAATTCATTTAAAAAAGTCTGACCTTTTTGAATTGCAGCTTTAATCTGTTTCTTTAAATCTTTCAGTGTGATGCGATCAAACTGGGGAACTGGCAAAGTTGCCTTTTCTAATGTCATATTATTTCAGCCAAATATAAGTCATGTTTGTAATGTGTGGATTATCAAGATAGAAATCAAGTGAATTTCTATTAAATTAACAATTGGTTAACTTATATTCACTGTATTTTTTTATCTGGTTCTCATTATTATCTTCAAAAAGATAACCAGCATTATTTCGCCAAATATACTGTTATAAAATATTCTTTTTCACATGAGTTATCACTTGAATAAATAGGTTTAAGTAAAAAGAGAGCCGTAGCTCTCTTTTTGTGTTATTCAGTTCTAGCCTTAGCATTGGATTTTTTCTTTTTGGTTTTTTTCTTCACTTTGTCTTTGATTTTGGCATCAGACTTACTTGAAGTTTTTTTACCTGGTTTTTTTGAATATGAGCTTGGCTTGGATTTAGGTTTTTTCTTACGAACTGGTTGTTCTCCGTCATCACTGGTTTTTGCTTCAACAGGTTTTGTTTTACCAAAAACCTCTTCAGTTGCCGTAGGCTTGGCAACACGTGGTGCACGACTACGAATGACACGACCTGCATGGGTGAGCTGTTTTAAAAGTTCAAAGTCAATTTTACGTTCTTCAAGATTAACGCCTGCAACTTTGATTTTAACTTCATCCCCTAAACCAAAAATCTGCCCTTTGTTTTGTCCGACCAGACTCTGGCTGACTTGATCATAAACAAAGAAATCTTCTCCGAGTTGACTGACATGAATCATGCCATCGACATACAAATCTTTGAGGGTAACAAATAGACCAAATTCTGTAACAGCACTGATAATCCCGACAAATTCTTCACCCAAATGCTGTAACATATAGTGACATTTCAACCAAGAGGTCACTGAACGAGAAGCTTCATCTGCACGGCGTTCAGTCTGGGAGAAATGTTCTCCAGCATCATCAAGCGCAGCTCCAGAAAGAGGGTAAGGTTTCTTATTCAAATAGGCTTTGATTGCACGATGCAATAACAGATCAGGATAACGGCGAATAGGTGACGTAAAGTGAGTATATGCTTCGTACGCCAAACCATAGTGACCTACATTCTTAGGGCCATAATAAGCTTGCATCATTGAACGTAATAGTACGGCATGAATACTTGGAGCATCGATACGATCTTTGGTTGCTTCAATGACTGCCTGATAATCTGCCTGCGTTGGCTGCTCAGGGAACTTGAGTCCAAGCAGTTTGACAAAATCCCTGACTTTTTGAATACGAGAAAACTCAGGGGCTTCATGTACACGATATAACATTGGAATATCATTTTTTAAACAATATTCAGCAGCAGCCACGTTAGCGAGCAGCATACATTCTTCAATCAATTTATGTGCATCGTTGCGAGTACGCGGTAAAATTTGTTCAATACCACCTAACTCATCAAAAGTCATATAAGTTTCGACAGTTTCAAACTCCATAGCGTGACGTTTAGCACGTAGCTCCTTGAGAGTTTGATAAAGCTGGAACAAGGTATTGAGCGATTTTCTAACATTGCGATCTTCAGTAATCGCAGCACTATCGCCTTCAAAATATTTGGCAACTTGTGTATAGGTAAGACGAGCTTTCGAGTGCATAACCGATGGATAAAACTCATATCCAGTAACACGACCTGCACGAGAAAGGGTCAGATCGCATACCATGCACAGACGATCTACATGTGGGTTAAGTGAACATAATCCATTCGAAAGTGCTTCAGGAAGCATAGGGAGTACAAAATGAGGAAAATATACCGAAGTACCTCGTTCTTGTGCTTCGTTATCAAGTGGTTTATCAAGACGTACATAATGACTTACATCCGCAATTGCAACCACAACGCGATAGCCGCCACCAGGACGTTTTTCAGCATAGACTGCATCATCGAAGTCTCGTGCATCTTCACCATCAATGGTAACTAAAGGTAAATCTCTTAAATCAATACGACCAGCACGATCTTTGGCACCTGGTTCTTTAAAGCTTTCAGCTTCTTTTATAACATCTTCAGGAAACTCATAAGGCAAACCATATTCCAAAATGGTCTGTGGGATAATGATCTGGGTATCAGCCTGATCTGCCATGGATTGCACGATGTGTCCAGTCGAAAATTCATCACGAGTAGGGTAGTCATCAATGGCTACACGTAATGCATCACCGACTTTGGCTTTAGCATATTCAATCAGTTCTTTTTCTAATGTGATGGGTTGGTGTGCATTGGGATTCGATGGTTGAATAAAGTATTCATCATCATAAGTAGCAAGTTTCCCAATTAACTCTTTCACTCTATGTTGCGTAACTTCAGTGATATAGCCCCATGCTTTACCTTTACGATCTACAGATGTTTGTTGAACTTTAACTCTGTCGCCGTGAAAGACTTGGCGAAGTTCGCGCTCAGGTAACAATATTTCTTCACGTTGACCATCAATATTTGCAGAACCTAGGCCTTTTGCATTGATATAAACCGTTGCATCATAAATAGGTTGATCTGCCATCAGATCAAACTTATAACCGTCTTTCATCAGCTGACCGTCACGAACCATCGCACTTAAGCGATGACTTAATGCATCAATACTTTTTTGATCAGCAATTTCAAAATGCTCCACTAAATCTGCATGTGATTGTGGTGCTTTTAATTGTTCTATCGTCTCCAGAATAAGAGTACGGCTGGGAATAGGATTGTCGTAACGCTCAGCTTCTGCTTTAGCTTCAGGATCTACCCAATTTTTCATAATGTCATTTGGACGCATTCAAAAGATATGTGATTAGCATAAGTCATGCGAGCCAAGACTGCACGCAATTGATTGCAATAATCTGTTTTTAGCAGCAAATTTTTTATGATTTTTATCAGGCACATTTTAAATAGCGCTTTTTTGGTATAAAAAATCAACAAAAATAAGAAATTTGCTTAAAAAATATTTAATTGAGTAAAAAACTGATAAAAAAGTGAATCGATGACTTGATGAATCGAGTATTAATTTGTATTATGGCGGCTCGTTACGGTGAGATGGGTGAGTGGCTGAAACCACGTCCCTGCTAAGGACGCATACGGGCAACTGTATCGAGGGTTCGAATCCCTCTCTCACCGCCACGTTTTTCTTATGATGCGCTCATAGCTCAGCTGGATAGAGCACTTGGCTACGAACTAAGGGGTCGGGAGTTCGAATCTCTCTGAGCGCACCAATCAATTAAAACCTCTGCGAAATTAACGAATGCCGTTTATTCGGCAATACAAGTATTGCGCTCATAGCTCAGCTGGATAGAGCACTTGGCTACGAACTAAGGGGTCGGGAGTTCGAATCTCTCTGAGCGCACCAACTTGAAAAATTAACCGCTTATATAGCGGTTTTTTTGTGTCTAAAAATAATATTTAAAGCAATGTATTGATATTATTTGCTTAAATGAAAAATGATCATTGTTATAAATACAATCAGAATGATTAAAAATAGTCGTCGCCTAATTTTTTTGACTTAGATGCTTGTTCATCATTTTTTTCTAGTTGTGCATCAAATTCAGGATATGGAATCAACTGTTTCCCAAAACCGTCTAAATATAGAATCCGGTCTTGAGTTGTAAGTAACTTTACTTTTTTGGGTAGCCAGGAGTTTGCAGGGATTGGCGCTTGAGGATGTGAAAGGATATGATCCATGATATCGACGATCTTGATCATTCCGTTTTTAAAATCAGTACAACTTTCGCTTTCGAGATCCATTGCAGTAATTTGGTTAATATCTAACTCGACAACCCAGTTCTGGTATTGCCCAAGAAAACCTATAAATTTCTCTGCTAATTCATTGACTTGCTCATCATGGAATATGCTTGTCCAAAGATCAAACTTGGATTGAAATGTGGTGATACTCTTTTTTATTGTTGCTCTAAAAACTGGATATAACGCTCCATCTGCTTCATCTTGGATAATTTGAATATCTTCTTGCGTAAATAATGCGAGTCAAAATAAAGGAATACCATATCTGGTTTCTTGATAAATATCATTATCATCTAGTTCAGAATGAATATCGGGTTTAATCCAAAGTACCGAGCAGTTCGCCATTTTATTTTTATTGAATTATTCGTGGATCAATAATATATCGTGTTAAAACGGAAATGAATAGCACGACATTTTTTGTCGTACTACCTATTCTTCTAAGTTTTTATGTAGATAAAATCTACTAAAATAGAGTCATGATTTGGCATTGCTGAAAATTAAAATGAGAAAATTTACAGATGGATATTACACTTATGAATACATTGATTTTATCTGTTATCAGTCGTTAAAAAATTGTGACGGATGTAACCGTTCGCTCATTGGATTTGCCTACGAATTAAAAATTCAGACTACAGATGAAACGGTTTGTTATTGTGGACAGTGTATGTGTTTGCTGACGGAAATATCTATTAATAAATAAGATTTTACAGTCAGCCTTTTATTTTTTTCACTTGAGTATCCTTGGAGGAAACCGCATTTCCATCTTGGTTTATCGGCACCATTGGAGCCAATTCCAATCCAGTCTTTATATCAATCAGTTTGGAATGAGGCTCTTGTTCAGAAAATAAAAACTGTTCTCCCCATTGACGCAAACCTACAATAATTGGAAATAGTGCTAATCCTTGCCTGGTTAAAATATATTCTTGATAAGCAGAGCCATCAGATGCAGGGCGAACTTGTAAAATTTTTGCTTCAAGTAATTTTTTTAACCGGTCAGAAAGAATATTTCGGGCAACATTCAAGCTTTTTTGAAAATCACTAAAACGGGTTATGCCATCAAAAGCATCCCTGACAATGAGCAAAGCCCATCGGTCACCTATAAGCTGGATGGATCGGGCAACAGGACATGCTTCGTAGTGATTATCTTGCATTGCTAATATTTTTTTCAGATCATTAAAAGTAGTTGCATTTTAAAACAAGATTATTTATTGTACAACTGGTTTTAAAATAAAACTAGGTTGTCAAATGCAAAAAGATAAAGCCGCTGATTTAATCCATTCTGAAAATAGCATTGCGCCGTTATCGAATACGCTTGTTATTTTTTTGGCATGTGCGGCAGGGATAAGTGTTGCAAATGTTTATTTTGCGCAACCGATATTGGATTTTATTGCGCAAGGCTTTGCTCTTCAGCCTGCATATACAGGTCTTGTTATAACAATAACTCAACTCGGGACTATTTTTGCTTTACTTTTTATTGTGCCTTTAGGGGATTTAGTATTACGTAAACCATTATTATTGATTCAGGCGACATGTTTAATTCTGGCATTACTTTTATTGGGTTCAGCAGGGCAAATATGGTTATTACTTTTGAGTTTCTTCCTGGTCGGAATGCTAGGAACTGCTATGACACAAAGTTTAATCGTGTATACATCAGTTTTGTCAAAAGCTGAAGAAAGAGGGGCTGCGGTTGCTATTGTTCAAGCCGGTGTTTTATTTGGCATTTTATTATCAAGGGTTTTTGCTGGGGTATTTAGTGATTTATTTGGGTGGCAGGGAGTGTATTTTAGCTCGGCACTGATTATTTTTTTGATTTCTTTTTTCTTATGGATAAATTTACCTTCTACGGGCAAAGTAAGACGTGAAATTTCCTATAAAAATATTATTTATTCTTTACTTGAACAATTATGTACTAACCGAATATTACAAATCAGGGGTGTTCTGGCCTTCTGGGGATTTATGAATCTTAATTTATTTTGGAATGCTCTGGTTTTTCCTTTAAGTGTTTCTCCATTTCAGTATTCTCATAGTGCTATTGGTGCTTTTGGACTCATTGGTGCTGTTGGGGCAATGGTTGCTATCCGAGTGGGAAAGTGGGTTGATCAAGGATATCTGGATAAAATTACAGTCTGTGCTTTAATGTTATTGATACTTTCATGGTTGTTTTTGCTATGGCTTAAAACTTCTATGATATTGTTTATATTTGGAATTATTATTCTGGATATTGCAATACAAGCTATTCATGTCAGTAATCAGAGTGCTATTTTAAAACAGGCAAAAATAGAATTACACGCCCGACTAGTTAGTGCTTATATGTTGTTTTATGCATTGGGAAGTGCTACAGGGGGAGCAATTGCAACAAGTGTCTACGCTCATTGGGGATGGACCGGTATTTGCGGTGCAGGTATATTCAGTAGCGTGCTTGCGCTTATATTTTTTATTTCTAATCCTAAAATTAAAATAAAAACATAATCTGTTTGTTTTTTACCAAGAAAATGTCTGAATTGTCCAATATCTATGCGATTGAAATAAAAAATGTGAAAAAGGACTTATCAAAATAACAAAAAGGCGTATAATGCGTCCCCATCAAGTACGCGCTCATAGCTCAGCTGGATAGAGCACTTGGCTACGAACTAAGGGGTCGGGAGTTCGAATCTCTCTGAGCGCACCAACTTGAAAAATTAACCGCTTTTTAGCGGTTTTTTTGTTTTTAATTTATTTAATATTAAATAATTGATGAGATCTTGGGCAGCTAGATGAAATTATCTACTGTAT
>NZ_OOGT01000293.1 GCF_900323515.1 Acinetobacter stercoris
TTTTAACATTGCCTCATACACTTTATATTGCAAATTTAATATACCAGATTTTGAGCGATTTTGAGCGATTTTGATGATATTGAAATTGAAATTTGTATGGGAACTAAGAAAAGAAGATACAATGATTTTATTTATTTCATTGTCTGTCCACAGGTTTTTAAAAGACTTCCTCCATCTTCTAAAATGGTAAGCATACAGTTGGAGCAATGTGTAAGTGATTGGTTGGATGAGTCTTACTTAAATAAATTAAGAAAATCAAAGTTTATTTATGATTATTCAAAAAAAAATATAAATCATTTATTAAAAGAGGGAATATCAATTGAAAAAATAGGTTATTTCCCAATTTCTGCAATTCTAAACTATAAAGATTATTTAGCAGAAAAGTATAATTATAATTTTAATGGCATTAAGGAAAATGATGTTTTATTTTATGGAAATACTAATTCTCCACGACGTCAAAAAATGCTTGAAATATTAAATCAGCATTTTAAAGTAAGAGTTGAAGAGAATCTGTACGGATATGAAATGTTGAAGGCAATTGATGAATCGAGAATTGTGATTAATATTCATTATTATGAATCAGCTTTACTAGAAACAACACGTATTTATGAATGCTTATCTATGGGAGCATGTGTAGTATCAGAAACAAGTATTGATATAGAAGATTATCTGCATTTAATAAATTCAAAGCAAATAGCTTTTTTTAATATTGATGACTATCAGGATATGCTGACAAAAGTCGAATCAATGTTAGCATATTTGTCATCAAAACAGGATGTGATGGATAGTTTAATGTTAGAGCAGTCTTATGCTTTTTTAAAGCAAACTGTTTTAACTTCAATCAAGAATATTATTAATGATCCAGCTTAATACTTTGGGCTGTTGCAAAGTTTATTATAAATATGATGAAGTCTCTGATTATATGTGTGATCTAGTACTTTTATTTTTGCTAGTTCCGGGTTTATTGAGTCATTTTCAAGTTTGTTTTTTAAATCGCTTGGGGAGTTAAAATAAATTATTTCCTGCTCAATATCAAAAATTTTTGTTATATCTTTCACATATTCACTAACAAGAATACAACCACACGCGGGTGCTTCGAAACAGCGCATATTCATACCTTGCCGAATATTTTTTTTATTAATAACATTAAGAACATATTTATGGCGACTGTATAGTATGGAAACTTGATTTAGATCAATATTGTACGGGTGTATGTTGCATTCAGGTTTATGTAGTTTGTCCCAGCCTTTACCATATATTGTCAATGGGATTGGGATTTGCTCAATGAGTTCCTGACGATCTGGACTCCATGCACCAATAAAAATCATACGATCTGATTTATTTTCGTTTCGATTGTAAAAGACCTGAGGGTTATAAGCGAGGGGGAGGTACATACAGTGATCTATACCGATTTGTTTTGCATCTTCAATAAAACTGGAGTCTGTAAAACAATACAGATCAATAATATTTTTTGATTCAACTAACCGACTGTCAAAGAAATCACCAATCCAATGAGCCTTTTTTGCAGGAGATGAGGCTAATACTGATAATAAATGTTTATTAAAATAGAATAAATCAGCGATTACGATTAAATCGGGTTGAAATTGATGTAGCTGTNTTTTTAGTAGTTTTGCTGTATAAAGCTCTTTCCAGGGGTGAATTTTTTTCAAGAATCTTTCTTTATTATTATTATGATTTAGTGCAAAACCTTGAATTTCAAATTCAGGGTTTTCATGACGAACTGCAATTAAATTTTCAAACCATTGTAATATGCCATTTCTTTTGCCTAATACAAGAATCTTTTTCTTAGGCATCATTTTTTATCCGAATTTCCCTTAATTACCATATAAATTAAGCCACCAAAAATTAGAAAAGCTCCACCAAAGCAACTCAGGCAAAATACCAAAATACGTTGAGGTGTAGTAAGCCCAAATAACTGGTGGTTAAGGATATACATTACAAAGCCCCATTGAATTAGAGCAAAAGCAATAATTACAATTGTATGTCGACGCACATCTGGACGCATAGCCATGGGAGAAAATTCCTTAAAATTGGACATGAGTATTATGCCACCTCATGTTTACTATCTCAAATAAAGCTAAAACAAATAGTGGGAAATGTTTGATATTCTAATTACTTTTATCTTCCAAAATTACATGGTTTTTGTTTGTCGCTTTGATTTTAGGTGTGAGTCGAACTGCATCTAACACTATAAAATCTTCATATAAATTGATGGTGTGACAACCATCATCTAACTTATTCCAATCTGGTGATATTTTTTCGATAAATCGTTCACTATAGTGTTCAGGTGTTAATTGTGTGATTTCTTTCAGTTCGATTTCTGCACCATAGCCTTTAATTGAGTTCTGTGCTGGTCTGATCAGTTTATTTTGATAATTAAATGGAATTCCTGCCATTCGTTGATTTAATAAACCTTTACAGACTGGATTCTGAGGGTGAGTTTTCCATTCTGGATTTAAAATATCTTTTGTAAAAAATATATCGAGCCGATCTCCAAATTTTTTACAGTCTTTGCGTATGGATGTAAACAAATACCAATATCCTTGGTGATAGAAAGGGACAGTATCAGCAGCGATAATATTATTCATTAAATCATTATGCTTTTCCCATACAAATGGGAAGTGAGATGCTTTCCATAATTCAATAGTGTGATTTTTACAGGTCTCGGGAATCATATACCAGTCATTTTCAATTTTAAAAATACATGGAAATGACAAGTGATAACCAAGTTTTAAAATTGCTTTAGGTGCAGTATAAGTGCCATCTTTAAATACTTCAGAAACTGAAATAAATCCATGTTCATGACTATGATGGATTTCTTCTAAAAAAATAAAATGGCGGTTTTCATGCTTAGCATAAAAACAATCTGCATAGAGATATTCAGATGATGATGGATGCATTTCAAATAAATTTTGCATCTGTTGTTTTAAGTTCTGTTCCTTATCTACCCAACCAAAGCGAATATACCAATGTGATTGATAACGTAAGCTTTGAATTTTTTTTATGATTTTAAAAAATCTTTTTTGCATTTTTTTGATTAAGTACATTATGAATAAATTATGAAGATATTTTGTGTTGATTATAT
>NZ_OOGT01000030.1 GCF_900323515.1 Acinetobacter stercoris
TACCTAATCTTTATTATTAATGCTTAAACTTTTTTTCATAAGTTATCGAAAGGTTGTTGAATGAGTCCTGTTTCATCTCCTAAAAAAGTTAAAAATGTTTATTTCAGAAATGGTGAACATCATATGGTTCTTTTAAGTGTATTCGCACATGCCGCAGAACGGCAAAACTGGACCAAAGAGGAAATTCATGCTGTTATAGACGAAGCAACTCGCTCTAATTACAAACATTTAATTAAGACGTTGAAACTCCATTCTGAATAATCCGTTGTGCTAAGTGACTAATATCTATGATTCATTTACTTTTTACATTAAATCTCCCCCCTTTCCCATATTGTAGTGGTCAGGGGAATTTCTAGATGATTTAAAATCTCTTGTGAGATTTATCCAGTACCCAGATTTGCCTGCTCAAATTCAACAAGAGAGACAAATTGAACCTGCCTCTACTAATGAAATCCATATAACAATATTGAATATTTTTGATCATTAACCTTTGGGCAATAAATTTTGATCTTTTCCTAGAATATGATCACTTTTATTGTTTTATAAAGTGCTATTCTCCTCATCTAAAATAAGAAGAATGGCAGTAATATTAGTTTGTTTGTCTGGTTATACACTCAGCATACTATTCAATGTTTCACTGACATTTTTTGATTTAACCTGTGCTTTAAGTGCTTCAAGTTTTTGTTTTACTTCACTACGTTGAGGCTCTGCAAGAGTGTACCAACGTGTAAGTACTTGCAATAAACGTGAACCTACAATCGGGTTTTTCTCATCCAGGAATTTAGCCAAATCCAGAAAATGATCAACTCCGAAGCTCCATGTATTGACAGGGTTTGCGTTTAAGCCACCACTGACAGCACGAATTCTGTTCGGTGTACCTAAATCATAATCTGTATGTGAAATTAAGTGCTTAATCGTTGTTTCAGTCGCATTTGGATGCGCTGCCTGAACCATAAACCACTGGTCAAGAGATAGTGCTTCATCTTTAAAACGATTATAAAAATCCTGCAATACTTCTTGAGCTTGAGGTGCATCATTCCAGACCAGCACCCGAAGAGCGCCTAAACGTTCAGACATGTTTTCAGTTGTTTGGTATTGGCTATAAGCCAGATCAAACACACTTGTATCGCCCTGACGTGCGATAAAACCAAGCATGATGTTTTTCAATGCACGCACACCCATTGCTTGTGAAAAGTCTTTTTGAGTATCAGGATCAAGTGATAGATAGGTTTCTTTGCAGAAATCACCTAACCCACGTGCCAAAGTATCTAACAGTGACTCTCTATCTTCATGAATCACGGCAGGCTGATAATTTTCATCAACACGGCTACCCAAATACCCTTCTGTAGGAACATCAAATAAACGGGATGCCAATAGCGGATCTTTTACAATTACATCAGGCAAGGTTTGTTTTACTGCATCTATATAAACATTCGCATCATGCCCATCAAGCAAAATACGCTCTAATAAAGTTTGTGTCGCTTGCCATTGGTTAAAGCCACTGGTTTCATAACGTAATAAAAATGCCAATTCTTCATCTGAATAATTAAACTCGAGATTGACTGGTGCAGAAAAATTGCGAAGCAATGACACAACAGGTTTTTCAGTTACTCCTGTAAATGTAATACTTGCCTCATCCTGATCAAATAAATACACCCCATCTTTGACGTTATTTTCAAATAGGGCATCAGATTGAAGAGTATATTGCTCTCCTGTTTTTGCATTAAATAATGCCAAGGCAACAGGAATTGGCACAGCTTTTAGATCAGGATATTTGGAATGTGCTTTTAGGCTTTGTTTAAAGCTTAGACGATAACTTTGTGTAGAAGCATCATACTCACCTTTCGCTTCCAGTTTTGGAGTGCCAGGTTGATTGTACCATTTTAAGAATGCAGACAAATCGACACCAGAACCTGCAGTTAATGCAGCAACCCAATCTTCTACTGTAACCGCTTGCCCATCATGACGGCGGAAGTATTCATCCGTTCCTTTACGGAATTTTTCTTTTCCAAGTAAAGTCGACATCATACGGTTAATTTCTGCACCCTTTTCATACACAGTTGCAGTGTAGAAATTATTAATTTCTACAAAATGATCTGGACGTGGTGGGTGTGACAGTGGTCCCGAGTCTTCCGGGAATTGGTGTGCTTTTAGCACTGCAACATCGTCGATGCGCTGTACAGCTGAAGATTGTAAATCTTCAGAGAATGATTGATCACGAAAAACGGTTAAACCTTCTTTTAAACAAAGCTGGAACCAGTCACGACAGGTAATACGGTTACCTGTCCAGTTATGGAAATATTCATGGGCAATCACGGATTGAACACGCATGATCGCTGCATCTGTTGTATATTCTTCATCTGCAAGTACACATGACGTATTAAAGATATTTAAACCCTTGTTTTCCATCGCCCCCATATTGAACTGACTAACAGCAACAATCATGTAATTGTCCAGATCATAAGCGCGGCCATAATGCTCTTCATCCCACTGCATAGAATGTTTTAAAGCCTGCATGGCGATATGGCATTTAGGAATATCTTTCTCAATCGCATAGATTTCCAAGGCAACATCACGACCTTCTGAAGTCGTATAACGATCTTTTAAAACAGCCAAATCACCAACTACACAGGCAAAAAGATAACTTGGCTT
The DNA here is from genome assembly GCF_900323515.1 of Acinetobacter stercoris. GTDB lineage: Bacteria > Pseudomonadota > Gammaproteobacteria > Pseudomonadales > Moraxellaceae > Acinetobacter > Acinetobacter stercoris. The sequence continues at coordinate 2,653 of NZ_OOGT01000030.1, forward strand.
TTTAGTTGGGTCTTGCCAGATCGCATAATGACGGTTATTTTCAGCCTCACCTGTTTCGAGCAAGTTGCCATTGGCTAACAATACTGGATACTTCTTGTCTGCTTCCACACGTGTTGTAAATACTGACAGTACATCTGGACGGTCAGGATAGAATGTGATTTTACGAAAACCTTCAGGTTCGTTTTGTGTTACATACAAATCACCAGCTTTATATAAGCCTTCAAGCATGGTATTGGTTTCAGGATGAATGATAACTTCAGTCGTTATTGTTACCTGATCAGGTGCCTGAGCAATTGTGAGCTGTTCTTCGTCCAAACCATACTCACTTTCTGTTAGTTTCTTACCATTTAGAGAAATAGACTTTAATTCCAAATCACGTCCGAGTAAAATAAGTTCCCCATCAGTTTGTCTTTGCATTTTGAGTGTTGACGTTACTCGCGTATGGTCGTCATAGACAGAAATGTCCAAATCAATGGATTCAACTGTAAATGAAGGTTTTTGATAATCTTTTAAATAAACAGTTTGATCTGCTTCCACAACTGGATTTGCCGCGATATTCATATAACGTCCTAATTTTATGTCTAAGCCAGACAATTATTTTTGTGAAGATGACATATAAATCATACGTCAACTTTTACGAACTGTCTGAACTGTTCGTTTAGAATTTGTTATGGGGATAGCAGTACTTATTTTCAATTATTTTTCTAGATGTTGCTGGTATGTTCAACTTAATCGCTGATAAAAAATACAATCTGTTCTTTAAACGTTTTCTAGCTTTACGGAAACCCTTTCAGCTTGAGCCTTTAAAGCATTGTTCATTTCATCAAAACCTGACTGTAAATTCCACCTCAGATTATTTTTCATTATAGGAATCAAAATCCCAGAAAAAATTTCACCATGTATAAATTTTACTGTGTATGCATTGATTGATTCAATTTGGAAATAATGTTCCCCATCGAAAATACCTTTAAAAAGTAATTTGCCTTTCCATCGTAGTTTTCGAGCGTGATCACAAACAAGTACAACAGGAGAAAAGCTCATTCCTTTTTTCTTGGTATGTGGCTTATACAATAATATTTTTATGGTTTGATCTTTTTGAAGAACACCTTGAATGGATTGAAAGAATGGATTCCATACAGGATATTCTTCAAAGGTAGTTAATATTTTCCAGACACGCTCAGCACTTGCATGAATCATTATTTCGGTCGAAATATTCAACATCATTTATGTATTCAATATCTGGAAAATATCAATGATAAAAAATAAAAGTTAAAGTCCGATGACTCTATAACACTTTCTGATAAAACTGATCAATTTCATCCACCATTTGATCCAGGCCTGGCTGTTCCAACGGATAATGACCTGCATTTTTGAGTAGGGTTATTTCAACTGGAACCTGTTTTATACGATGTAAAAATGGCTCACTCAATGCCAATGGTGTCCAACGATCATGTTCAGGCTGAGTCAGCAATACAGGGCAAGTACTAAAATCCTCAGGCTGTATTTGTGGCTTATAATTCAAATAGGAATTTAAAAAAGCAACTGTTACAGAATTTCCTGCTGAAGTCTTGTCTTTTAAAAAAACTTTTAAAGCTTCTGGATTGTTCACCAAGGTATCCATTTTGCTTACCATTTTCATAGGAATATTCATGTTCTTAAATGGTGTATGTGAACCAATCTTGGCAAAAAAACCACCAACCTGTGCCATAAATGGACTCGTAGATACTGCATTTTTCACCTGTTTAGACGCTGTATCTAAAAAAGTCATCCCGACGATAGCCTTTACTTTCCTGTTTCTTGCTGCAACATGATAAGTCAACATGCCTCCTGCGCTTAAGCCATAAAGTACAATCGGACGATCATCTTTTGCAAGTTCGGCATCGATAAGGTCACTTCCAGCCTGTACCCAGTCATCATACTTAATGGTCTGTTTTGGATTGACCTGGGTCAGCCCGTAGGTCGGCATATCTACAGCAATGGTTTCATAGCCTTTTTCAGCGAGTGGATGCCCAAGAATAAGAGACATCTGGCGTCCATTTGTACCTACCCCATGAAATAGAATGACTTTTATCTTTGCTTGAGGATTACGATAGGTGTCCAAATGAATATTGTTTCCCTTCCAGTCCCACCATTCTTCACCAGGTTGATTATTTTCATTTAATTGGAATTTTTCTGGAAGATATTGCTGGATATCTTTCCAAGCTTGTTGATCCTTATAACTTGTCATTTTATTTTCCTTGGCATATAAGGCATTTGAACACAGCAAAACAATCAGAGAGATAAAGATAAAAATTATTTTGCTTATTTTGATTGTAAAATTCATTTTCTAACCTTTGGCTTTCGATAGCTAAAATATCTTCAAAATTTGAGGTTGAATATTTTTCTAAAATCACACTACTCTGTTTTATCAGCATTGATATTGGCAACTTTTACACAAGCAGCGCAAAATAAGTCAAATCATCAATATTTTTTTGATTGTTCGAGTCATCAAATCTATAAAAATACTCTATTAAGGTGAGTAAAATGCTTAGGCTATTTATCTGTTTAATACTTCCTTTTTTATTACAGTCATATACATACGGCAAGCAATCTAATACCTATTTTTGTTTTCAAACGGCGCAAGCGAATAATATTCTTCTTTTAGACAGCAATTATTCTACCCATGCCCGTTTAATGTATTTTCCCTATATGAAACCGATTCAGGTTCGTTTTATGGGCAACGAATCTGTTGAGCTTACTGAAGGTCGTCCCCTTGAGTTCCATGACTTTTATCATGAAATAAATAAGGGGAAGCTTTCTGGAAAGTACGAAATCATACATCAAGGTGCTCAATTCTATTCTATGCGTTATACTCATTTTCAGACAGGAAAAATAACTGATTTTTCAAGACTGTATGCTTCATCTGATCTGCCCAAAAATACGACTCAACAGCTTTTAGAAAAAGGCATAACCTGTCTTTAAACTGCTTTTATTAAAAACGGATAAACCACAAGTTCAAGGCATTGATAAATCATCACATTCACTCTCCCCATCATCTAGAGCCTGATTGTGTGTATAATCAACTCTTGTTTTGATACTGATTTTATTTTCATGCTTCTACAAATTCTACATAAACAACTGGATGAAAGTACTCATTGCCCTTTATGTCAGGCAAGTATGTATTTCATTGAAGCTGAAGAATTTGAAAAAGAAGTAAATTTTTACGAATGTAGTCATTGTCATCATCAGCTTTTTCAAGATGATAAACACAATTGCCATTGTGAAACCTGCGTTAGTAAACGAAAAAAATTGATGAAAGAAGCCCGTTTACAAGAACAAAAAAAATATCAAAAAAAAGAATCATCTTATGAATTTGGCCTGGATCAACTCAGCTTTTTACATAAACTGTTTTTATTGAGTATTTTAGATAATCAGGTACAAGAAGGTTCTTCCTATGATGAGTTCATTCATTGGGAAGCGATTAAATATTATCCTATTACCCCTAATTACTATTTTCAAAGCCAATTGATCAATCAATTGATCAAAGATAACGTACTTGTTTCAAAAGAGTTTACTGACGAAGCAAGCCAGTTTTATATCAATGTCCGTCTGGATGGCTATTCTGAACCTAGTCTATTTAGTATTACTCAGCAATTACGTCACTGGTTTTATGAAAATTTAAGCATAGGTATCCCTTTTAAAAGCTCAGAAGAAGTTAAAAATACTCTGTTCGTGGTGCTTTATCAGGAAATTGTTCAGTTTACCCAACATTATTGTCGTACTTGGGGGATTCAAATCTCTGGAAACCATGGTTTTCAGACTTTTTGTTACCGATTATTAGATTCACTTGCGGTTGGACAGATTTTTTATCTCATCCAAACAGCACTTGAATACTTATATCAACAAAAAGCGCTTCAGATCCGTAATGAAAATTTTATTAATACCAACATATTAAAGAAAACGTTACAACAATATCGGGAACGGGCTATCTCTGAAAAATGGGAAACATCTACACTTCCACGTCCTGCAAACATTCCTTTGAGTAAAATGAGTGAAATACTCTTTTATAAGTTTTTAGGATACGATGAGAGTATCTTTTTTCAACCCGTTTGGCGTTCGTGGAAAAAAATTGAACCACGTTTAAATTTTTATTCTCTCAAGCGTTGTATGAATTGTGGTTCTAGTGAGTTAACCGTAGATTATGATGCAGAAAACTATGTGAGCTTGGTCTGTCGCAATTGTAAACACCAAGATCATTATTTTACAAAATAGGGATAAATATGAATTATCCAGAAAATCTATCTGATATCGACATCATACTTGACCAGACTGATGTCATTCTTGAAAAAGTCATTGAAGCATGGACAGAATTACAGACTAAACAACCCTTGATACAGTGTATTACCAATAGTGTCGCCAGCAATTATGCAGCGAATGTCTTGCTTGCATGTGGTGCCTCACCAGCAATGATTGACAATCCATTTGAAGCACAGAGCTTTGCTTCAATAGCTGCTGCACTTAGTATCAATGTGGGCACACCAACGACAGAACAAATGCAAGCTATGCTTATTTCAGCACAGACTGTATCTGAAAAAAATACACCGTGGGTACTCGATCCTGTTGGTTATGGTGTGTTTCTAAAATGGCGTAGTGAAATGGTTGATCAGTTGCTATTACTCAAACCAACGATTATTCGTGGTAATGCATCAGAAATCAGTACGCTTGCAGGGAATCAGGCTCAGGCCAAAGGTGTAGATAGCACGCTGAGCAGCCACGAGGTCTACCATCAGGCACTTACATTACTGGAACATACCGAGTGTATTGCTATTTCTGGTGAATCAGACTTTATTTTGTCAAATGCCATCAATGGTGTCATTCAAATCAATGGTGGGAGCTATCTACAACCGAAAGTTACTGCCACAGGTTGTGCATTAGGTGCCCTTATTGCAGCATATAGTGCCGTTTCAACACCTGTCATTGCAGCTGTGGCAGCACATGTTCATTTTGCCATTGCTGGAAAGCTTGCTTTCGCAAAATCACAGTCGGTAGGCAGTTTTAATGTAGCATTTCTCGATTATTTATATGAGATTAATGACTCTACGATTGCTGAATATGCCGATATTCAGATTATTCAATAAAATCTGTCGACATTTCAAAATGACAGAACTAAAACTTTAACTCTTTCATTACTATTATGCACTTAGCCTGTCACCACGATTTTTCGATAATCAACTAAAGGCATTTCAGTAAGTTCGACACAAAGCTGGACTTCAAGTCCATGAGCCTGATAAGAGCTAAAACGAGCTAGAGCCCCAGCCGTTTTATCAATGAGCAGTTTCTTTTCAGTAGCATTACGTCCTGTAAGTACATATAAATGTACATGAATATATGCTTGATCATCCTCTCCAAAACCAATCAAAAAGTCACGATTTATCCGAACCCGTGACTTGATGTTTTTCGGATGATCAATCAATCCAGTATCAAATACAGCATGATTTAAGTCTGATAATAACTGTTTCTTATCCAGATTCTGAATATTTTCAGAATATTCAACGATCATTTGTGGCATCGCTATTCATTCCATCTATTTTGATTCTGTATTTTATAACTATAAAAAGTGACAATTATTCAATAAACAAAAGTGCCAGTCTCACTTGATCGTACCCCATACGTGGACTAGTAGCTTCTACAATAGGACGCAATTTTATTGAACCATCATCGCCAAAATGATCAGGATTTTGACGTTTCTGCAGTTTTTTATAAATTTTACGTACCTGTTCAACCACTTCTTCACCCGGATTTGCAACAGAGATATCAAGCCCTTGCTCACGGTGTAAACGGGCTAAGTGATTAATAATCGTAGCAGGTGTCAAGCCACGCTCCTGCGCAATATCCTGAATCTCATACCCTCCCTCAAACAACTCACGTGTCTCGTCTAAAGTTGCCGAGGCATAATTTTGTTTACCAGCACTGCGGGCAAGTTTCTTTTCATTACGCTCAATTTCAGTAGCATTTAACGTACCGCCACAATGTCGGATAAACGCATTATGCTGAATAGTGAGATCCTGTTCAGCAAAGTGTTCTTCAGCCTCAGCGGATAACTCCTGAAACCGCCGGTCAGCCTTTATTGCCAGACTATCCAACTCAAGTGCCTGTTCATTAAATCCGAGCAGCCTAAGTCCATCTAATGACTTCAATCGAGATAAGGCCACATAACCTTGCCCTTTTTCAAAAGTATGGGAAAGATTAATCTCTGCTGCCTCTAGAGTCATACCTTGAGATTTATGAATGGTAATTGCCCATGCAAGTCGCAGAGGGACTTGTTGAAAACTTGCAATCGTTTTACCAGATTCGTTATCGACAGACCATGTTTCGGGATCAACTACTAACACTGTCCCATCCGTTAATTTAACTTTTGGCAGCATGCCATGTTCATCATCTTCTTCAAATCCAATGACTTCCCCCAAACTGCCATTGATATAACCAACATCAAAGTTATTTTTTACAAACATAACTTTTGCATGTTTTTTTAAGGTTAATGCTTCTGGGGCCCGAACTGAAGATTTTAAGGTTTCAATCAGTTTTTCATTACCATCACATACTGCATTAAACTGATGTTCTGTACCTTCAATCGCATTTAAATGCTGAAAGTTTATGCTGTCGACGTCCATATTATGTGTATATAAACGTGTATAAGTATCACCGATATCCTGATTACGTGTCCCGTTTAATGTCTGAATATGCTCATTTGTGATACGTTGTGAGCGGATTGCATTAAGGATGTCATTTAATGCTGAATCATCCTGACGATGCTGTTCAGTCAAATAACAAACTCGAAATTTTGCTTCAACCCAAGCATTCGACATAAAACAAAACTTATCACGGTTTTTTTCTTCATTTTTTCCAACGGGTGGTAACTGAAAAAAATCTCCAGCGGCAATCACTTGTATACCACCAAAGGCTTCATCGGATTCTTTAAAATATTTTAAAACCTGATTGACCAGATTGAGTTGTCTGGCATGCAGCATTGATATCTCATCAATAATTAAAACTTGCGCATTTTCCAGATGTTCTTTTAGGTATTTACGCTCTTTCATGCGTTTTAATTCGTCATCAGATAAAGCATCTTTAATGCCTATTCCTGCCCATGTATGAATGGTCATTCCGTTCATATGTGTTGCTGCGATACCAGTTGAAGCAGTAATCGCAACGGGGACTTTCCGTGCTTTTAAATAATTAATATATTGATTTAATGTATAAGTTTTTCCTGCACCCGCCGAGCCTGTCAAAAAAATATTTTCACCAGCTTTCATTAATTTAAGTGCAGTCTCTTGTTTCATATCTAAATAAGCTTATTCAATCATCCTAAAAACCAAGCATAGCTTAACGATTTTCACCTAAAAGTGAAATCATAAAAATATTCCATTTTAAAAACATATTAAAATCATAAATTTAAAAATCCTTTGTTTTGGTAGGTGTTTCGTAGGTATCCAAGAACTACTGATATTTAGATACTCGATTTACAGGTGAAAACCACCTTTTAAATAACAAATATGGTAGAAGGAATCGCACCATGGCTTTTAAAAATCTTGCAGATCAAACAAACGGCTTCTATATCCCTTGCGTATCTCTATTTGGTCCCGGCTGTGCCAAAGAGGTAGGTGCAAAGGCACAAAATTTAGGTGCAAAAAAAGCATTAATCGTAACTGATGCAGGTTTATTTAAATTTGGGGTAGCTGACATCATTGTCGGGTATTTAAAAGAAGCTGGTGTTGACAGCCATGTCTTCCCTGGTGCAGAACCAAACCCGACAGATATTAACGTTCACAATGGTGTTAAAGAATATAATGACAATGGCTGTGACTTTATTGTCTCTTTAGGTGGTGGTTCTTCACACGACTGTGCAAAAGGTATTGGACTGGTAACTGCAGGTGGTGGTCATATCCGTGACTACGAAGGTATTGATAAAAGTGCCGTTCCAATGACTCCATTGATTGCAATCAATACAACTGCGGGAACAGCATCAGAAATGACCCGTTTCTGTATCATTACCAATACTGATACACATGTTAAAATGGCAATTGTAGACTGGCGTTGTACCCCACTAGTCGCAATTGACGATCCTAAGCTAATGATTGCAAAACCTGCAAGTCTAACAGCAGCAACTGGTATGGATGCTTTAACCCATGCTGTAGAAGCTTATGTATCAACAGCAGCAAATCCGATTACTGATGCCTGTGCCGAAAAAGCAATTAATATGATTAGCCAGTGGCTTCGTCCTGCTGTTGCAAATGGCGAAAATATCGAAGCACGTGACGCGATGGCGTATGCACAATATCTTGCTGGTATGGCATTTAACAATGCTTCACTCGGCTATGTCCATGCGATGGCTCACCAGCTAGGAGGCTTCTATAATCTTCCTCACGGTGTATGTAATGCGATCTTATTACCACATGTCTGCGAATTTAACCTGATTGCCTGCCCTGACCGTTTTGCAAAAATTGCAGAATTGATGGGAGTAAATACCGATGGTTTAACTGTAACTGAAGCGGCATATGAAGCCATTGCTGCAATCCGCGAATTATCAGCAGCTATTGGTATTCCTGCTGGTTTGGCCGAACTTGGTGTCAAAGCAGAAGATCATGCAGTCATGACATCAAATGCTCAAAAAGATGCATGTATGCTGACCAATCCTCGTAAAGCAACAGATGCTCAAGTCATTGCTATTTTTGAAGCAGCCATGTAATCGCTCAATCCTGATCGGTCATATTAAAAAAGGAATCACATCAGTGATTCCTTTTTATATTTTTATTTACAGATTTTATCTTTATCGCATTTGAAAATCGTTTATAAACATCAAATCTACTGAGGATAAATATAATGAAAAAGATCATCATCACAGGGGCAAATGCAGGCATTGGTTTTAGCACTGCAAAAATATTAGTTGAGCAAGGTCATCATGTAATTCTGGCTTGCCGAAATCTGGAAAAAGCACAATCCGTCAAACAGATACTTGATCAAATTGGTACTGGCCAAATTGATATCATACAGCTTGACCTGAATAGTCTGGACGCAGTCAACCATGCAGCCGAACAGGTTCTGGCTCAATACACGTACATTGATGTACTCATCAATAACGCAGGTCTAATCAATACTCATTTAGAGGCAACTGAAGATGGCTATGAAAAACATTTTGGAGTGAATTATCTGGGGCACTTCCTGTGGACACTAAAACTATTGCCATTATTAAAACAATCACAGCAAGGACGGATTATCCATTTATCTTCAATCGCCCATCTTGCAGGGAGAGTTCAGCCACAATATTTTAAGGCAGAAAATATCAAACATTTTCAAACTTTCTTATACTATGCCAATAGTAAACTTGCCAATTTACTATTCAGCAATGAACTTACCCGCCAGTTACAAGGAAGTTCTGTCACCAGTAATGCCCTACACCCAGGGGTAGTTGATTCTGAACTATATCGACATCTTCCCAGATATCAATACAAGGTCGTTAGCCTAGCTCTTATTCCACCTGAAAGACCCGCCAAACGCATCGTAGAAATGGCGCTTGCCAGTCAATGGACTCACAAGAATGGTCAGTACGAGAGTGTGCAAACACCTGCGATTCAATCTCCCAAAGCGCGCAATCAGCATCTGGCTAAATCCTTGTATCAGGACTCCATTACACTGATTGAAAAGTATCTCCATTAAAAAATAGACTTTAAATATATAGATGAAACATTAAGCTTTTTAATAAACTATTTATATTGAGATTAACCATGCATCATCATATTAATTATCAACCAGACATTCTTGGAAACGATTTTGAACAGACAATACTCCCTTTTCCTGACGATTTTGAAGGAAAAGTGATTGCTACATTGATCAGAAAAAAAGCTCAAATAAAAACAAATAAGGCAGTCTTATATATCCATGGATTTATCGATTATTTTTTTCAGACTGAAATGGCGGATCAGTTTAATCAGCATGGATTTGACTTTTATGCACTCGATTTACGCAAATACGGACGTTCAATTTTGCCTCATCAAAAATATTATAACGTGCATGAACTCAGTGAATATGATGCCGAAATCACGCAAGCACTCGATATCATCGGTCAGGAGAACCATGATTCGGTTTTACTCTGTGGACACTCTACAGGTGGTTTAACCACAACACTCTATGCTGCTCATCACCCCAATCACCCACTCATAAAAGCCTTATGGTGCAATAGCCCTTTCTATGACTTCAATATGAACATCATCAAGAAAAAAATGGCTTTACCCAAACTGAGTCGTTTAGGAAAAATATTCCCTAATTTACGTTTTCCAAGCGAACTGAATAAATGGTATACCAAAAGCTTACATAAAGAATTTTATGGTGAATGGGATTTTAATCTGGACTGGAAAAAAGTCCGCTACCCTTTAGTATATTTAAGTTTCGTACATGCCATTTTTGAAGCACAAAAAGAAATCCATCAAGGTGTCAAGCTTAGCATTCCCGCTCTCATCATGCATTCCCACCAAACTAAATATCCTAAAAGATGGGGGAAAGATGCTCAAAGCAGTGATATCATATTAAATATTAAAGATATTGAAAAATATGCAAATAAAATTAAAGGTAATGTTACTGTAATGACAATTGGAAATGGATTACATGACCTGGTTTTATCCTCTTTAGAAACACGTCAGACTGTTTATCAAAATTTATTTGAATGGCTTAAACAAAATAATCTGTAATTATTTTTATTGATTATTTACCTGTTGCCATTAATGCTCATCCTTATATTTCATGAGCATTTGCTGTGCAGGATGTCCTATTGGTGTGAGCTCAATCAGACGCTCAACAGCATCTATTGCATCTGGAAAATATGCCAAGTGCTTAAATAAGATATCCGTTTCATTCGCTTTAAAAATTGCTTCACTCAAACGTGATTCCAAAAAGTCACGCCATGCGCATAGAAACGGGCTTTCAGTTTTTGTTAAAAACACACCTTTACAAAGCTTCAAAGCTGCCTCGGTACATCCAGCATCTAAAGCCTGCTCCGCCTGTAAAAAATCGGCTTCCACATTTGCCAGTAAGCGATATGGGCGGGATCCCAACATCCCTCCCAAAATGTCACGAAGCTGAGACATTTCTGCTTTTAATGTTCCTATACTGACTTTACGTTCACCATACAATGCCTGATGTAAATTTTCCAGATTCATCCCTTGTGGACAAAGCGCCAATATTGACAAAATTTCAACCTGTCTCGGGGTCAACACCAAAACTTTGCCATTAAACAAAACTTGTGGAACTGCAAATGCCCGAATAAATAAATGCTGTTGATGATATTCAATTAACGCTGATTGAATAATTGACGCACAGCGCTCTGCAGCAAGTAATCCCAAACTATTATGATGGTTCCATGTTGTTGAAAGATCGATCACACCTAATATCTGCTTTGAATAAGGATCCAGAATAGGTGCTGCATAACACACCCAGTCTTGAATGGATTCCATATAATGTTCGTTTGAGAAAACACAGCTCGACTGTTCAGTTTTTAATGAAAGTGCCAATGCATTGGTTCCAACCAGATCCTCACGCCATTGACCACCCTGAATAAAATTAACCTTTTCAGCAGCACTCTGCATTTGTCCACTTGCAGCACTCCAGATGATCGTACTCGCGATATCACCTACAGCAACTACCATGCCAGCCTGCTCAGCAATATCTTTAAGCTCTTCTGCACACTGATTGATAGCAACTTTTAAAGAGCTTTGCTTTTCATTATGAAGTGTATATAAGGGTGCTGCAGAACGATCTTTGGGAATAGCTGCAGAATTTGATCGATACCAGGAACTTTCTATGCTTTGCTTGAGCAAATGTTTCTGCCTCATGGACGGGCTATTATTTTCACGTAACTGATCTATTTGTATCCGCTTTTGTAACAGTGCTTGCTTGCTGAACATAATCTATAATCCTTTTTATTTACCAATATGATCCATCCAATACATCCTTGCATTGACTACATCCTAACCAAAAAATTCTTTAAATACTCTTATACTAAAGCTGTAATGCATGATTAAAAACATTGAGTTACATCACAGTTTTTTCAAAAAACCTTAAAATACAATCCCAAATATTAAATCATAGCCTTTTGAATCAATTTTATCTTCCAACCTTTCTCCAACCTTGAGATAAATAAGCTCAGGGAATATGCAAGATCATGGCTGATTCTATCATTTCCGTGTAGATCAGTATCATGCATGTTCTAAATGAGAAAATAACTAAAGGGAAATTTTCATGAGATATGTAGATCCTAACCAACCTGGTTCAAAAGTACAATTCAAAGCTCAATATGAAAACTTTATTGATGGCAAATGGACGCCACCTGTAAAAGGGCAATATTTTGACAATATTTCTCCTGTTGACGGAAAAGTATTTACCAAAGTACCGCGTTCAAGTGTTGAAGATATCGAACTTGCACTTGATGCCGCACATAAGGCAAAAACCTCATGGAACAAGTCTTCTCCTACAACTCGTTCTAATTTATTGTTGAAAATCGCTGATCGTCTGGAAGAAAACCTGGAGTTATTGGCTGTAGCAGAAACATGGGAAAATGGTAAGCCAATCCGTGAAACTCTTGCAGCAGACATTCCACTAACCATAGATCATTTCCGTTATTTCGCTGGATGTATCCGTGCTCAGGAAGGTGGTATTTCTGAAATAGATGAAGACACGATTGCATATCATTTCCATGAACCCCTAGGTGTGGTCGGGCAAATTATTCCGTGGAACTTCCCTATCCTTATGGCTGCATGGAAACTAGCACCAGCTCTAGCTGCTGGTAACTGTATTGTGTTAAAACCGGCTGAGCAAACACCTTCAAGTATTTTAGTTCTCGTTGAACTTATTCAAGATTTACTGCCACCAGGTGTATTAAATATTGTCAACGGTTATGGTGTTGAAGTAGGTCGTCCACTTGCAACCAACCCTCGTATTGCAAAAATTGCCTTTACTGGTTCAACTCAGGTAGGTCAGTTGATCATGCAATATGCAACAGAAAATATTATTCCTGTAACACTTGAACTAGGCGGTAAGTCTCCAAATATCTTCTTTGAAGATATCATGGATAAAGACGATGAATTCCTTGACAAGGCACTAGAAGGCTTTGCCATGTTTGCCCTCAATCAGGGTGAAGTTTGTACTTGTCCATCACGCGCATTGATTCAGGAAAGTATCGCTGAAAAATTCCTAGAAAAAGCAGTTGAACGCGTTAAACGTATTAAAACAGGACATCCTCTGGATACCGACACCATGATTGGTGCACAGGCTTCTCAAGAACAGCAAGACAAGATTTTGGGATGCATTGCAACTGGTCGTGCCGAAGGTGCTGAAGTACTCATTGGTGGTGGAGACCGTAAAGAAGTTGGTGAAGGTTTCTATATTGAACCAACCATCTTTAAAGGTAATAACAACATGAAAATTTTCCAAGAGGAAATTTTCGGCCCTGTATTATCCGTAACAACATTTAAAGATTATGATGATGCGATCAAAATCGCAAATGACACCATGTATGGTTTAGGTGCTGGCGTATGGTCTCGTTCTACACATACGGCGTATCGTGCAGGCCGTGCAATTGAAGCAGGTCGTGTATGGACAAACTGTTACCATATCTATCCTGCACATGCGGCATTTGGAGGTTACAAAAAATCAGGTATCGGTCGTGAAAACCATAAAATGATGCTTGATCATTACCAACAAACAAAGAACCTGCTTGTAAGCTATTCAACAAAAGCTATGGGCTTCTTCTAATTTAAACCAATCAGTTTATGAGTAGAAGCGTAACTGCTTTCGCTTCTACTCTTTTTTTTAAAGTCTAATAAAATCATTTCAGTGCTGTTTCAACAAAATGAAAATGATCTATCCCCCAATACATTTCATCATTAACAAAACATGTGGGTACACCAAAAACTCCTCTTTCGACTGCCTGTTCAGTTGCTAATTTAAGTTTTTCTTTCACCCGTTCATCACCAAGCCAGCCCTGAATTTGGTCAGTGTCCAGACCCATTTTTTGCAATACTTGCTCGAATACTTCAGGATCATTTAAATTTTCGGGTTGACAAAACATTGCTGTAAATAACCCAGTCACGACATTTAAAAAGTTTTCTGGTTGATACAACTGAATAGCTGTCGTTAGACGCATAAGATTTAAAGTATTAATCGGAAAATATGGGTTCATTTTTACAGGAATATTCCATAGTTCTGACCAGCGTTTCAAATCAATCATAGAATAACGGGCTTTAGCAGGGACAGTTAAAGGACTACTATTCCCTGTCGCTTTAAACACACCACCTAACAATATTGGTTTCCATATGATTGCAGTTTGATATTGCTTCGCTATATCCTGTATACGGTGAAATCCGATATAGCTATAAGGACTACCCAAATCAAAATAAAACTCTATTTTTTTCATTTTTTCTCTCATACATTGCAAATTAATATATTTTACGATTTATAGTCATTACCATTTTTCTATCCATGGTCTTAGATCCAGTTCATGCGTCCACGCATCTCTTGGTTGCTGGGCAATATGCCAGTAATTTTCAGCAATATGATCAGGACTCAAAATACCATCCTGAGCCTTCCTGGCATATATTTCAGGAAATGTACTTTCAATAAAATCTGTATCGATTGCACCATCAATTACCACATGTGCAACGTGAATATTTTGAGGACCAAGTTCCCGCGCCATACTTTGAGCAAGAGCACGTAGTGCATGTTTTGCTCCTGCAAATGCGGCAAAATAAGCTGATCCACGAAGACCCGCTGTAGCACCCGTAAATATGATTGTTCCTCTTTGGCGTTTCACCATTTTTCGGGCTACTTCACGACCAACCAGAAATGCGCTAAAACATGCCATTTCCCATATTTTAAAATACTTCCGTGCAGTTTCTTCTAAAATGCTGCATGGAACATTAGCGCCAATATTAAAAACCAATACGTCTATCGCACCAATGTTCTGTTCGATTTCTTCAATCAGGGCAACAACCTGTTCTTCCCTGCGTGCATCAGAACCATAAGCATAGGCTATACCTCCAGATGTTTTGATTTCACTTATCAATGCGTCGAGTTTTTCAATATTTCGACGTGTAACACAGGTGATATAACCACCTTTCGCAAACCTTTTTGCGATTGCACCACCTGTTGCATCTCCTGCTCCAATAATTAGTGCAACTTTTTTTGATTCTTCATTAGTCTGTTTATTGTGCATGTTATGCTTCCTTTACATAACGATCGTTATTTTATGAGATACTATGTTATTATTTTTTAACCGTCAAATTTCGTCATGTGATTTTTACAATGCGTTATAAAATAGGCTATAAAGAGGAAAAGCGGAATCAACTGCTTAAAATAACTGGTCAGGTTGCTAAAAAAGCTGGCTTCCAAAATACAGGCATTGATGACTTTATGAAGGCTGCTGGTGTCACCAGTGGTGCATTTTATTCACATTTTTCATCAAAGCATGAGTTATTTAAGGCACTGATACATAACGAATTAGAACAAAGTATTCAAATGTGGCAAACCAACCCCTTTGATGATCCTGAACAATGGATTGACTTTGAACTTGAGCGTTACCTCAGCCTGTCACATGTTGAAAAATCTGAATATGGTTGTCTTCTCCCTGCTCTAGCTACAGAAGTTGCCCGCTCAGATGAAGAGATTAAACAGCATTACCAAGCAGAATTGTTACGGGGACATCAAATCTTTGTAAAATATCTGGGAAGTGAGAAACAAGCTTGGGCAGTGATGTGTCAACTTGTTGGCGCAATACTTATGGCGCGCAGTGTGCTTGACGAAAATATCAAGCTCATAATTATAGAATCTAGCAAAAACATGATAAAAAATTATTTAAGTTATTAGTTTTATACAACTTCTCGTAGGAATATAAAACGCCTGTAGTTTGATCTATTTATATTCAAAATAACGTTATATATCCTCCATTTTCTTCACATAAAAAATTATTATAGAAATATAAACTTTTTTTAGCTAATGTGAATGATCAACAATGACATATATGGATTTACTGTATGAGCCAAAATCCCACTTCAACTTCAAATTTTCCGAAAACCATATATGTAATACAACACCTTGCCTTTGAGGATTTAGGTTCACTTGAAGATATTTTCTACCAGCTTGGATATAGAGTTCGATATTTTGAAGCTGGTGTTGAAGATTTAACACAGGCACTGGAACATGATGGTCTAACAGTTATTTTAGGTGGTCCTATCGGTGTCTATGAAAATCAAGATTATCCTTTTTTAGACCAAGAAATTGCCCTGTTAAAAACCCGTCTGTCAAAGCAGCTTCCCACTTTAGGTATATGTTTAGGTGCTCAATTGATTGCCTATGCACTTGGTGCAAAAGTCTACGCAGGACAATATAAAGAAATTGGCTGGTCACAAATAGAAATCAAAGACTTGCCTAATAATATTTTACTGCCACTAAAAAATGTCGAAGTACTACACTGGCATGGAGATACTTTTGAATTGCCAGAAAATGCTGAATTGCTAGCAAGTTCAAAATACTACCCTCATCAGGCATTTCAACTAGGTAACAATATCCTGGCTTTACAATTCCACATAGAAGTTTTGGAAGAATCTTTAGAAAAATGGCTCATCGGTCATACATGTGAGATACGTAAAGCAGATCTTTCAATTCAACAACTTCGTGAAGATAATCGTAAATATGCAAGTCATTTAGAACAGTCCTGTGCTGAAGTTATTCAAATATTCTTAAAGCAAATCAATGCCAACTAAAATTCTTTTTAAGATCCAGAAACTTTAAAAGCACCTGACTCAAAGGTGCTTTTTGCTTATTTTTAATATTATTTAGCGACAACAATAGAGTATCTGCCATAACACTTACATACAGTGATCTTAACACCAGCATTCAAATCCAAATTAATTTAACATTTTTATAAAATCCGGACACGATAAATGCTCTTCATAAGGACATGACTTTACATGTTTTAAAATATTCAAAAGACTATTTAATTCACTAATTTTGTTTGTTATGTTTCCCATCGCCTCATCAACAAGATTTCTATCTACATTGNTCTTACAATCGAGAATGAAAATCTTACCAATTTCATTCAAAGATAAGCCATTATTTTTCAACAATATAATCAAAAACATAATCTGTATCGTATGTTCAGGATATTGTCTCCTCAATCCTTTTCGACCAATAGATCTAATAAAACCTTTTGATTCATAAAATCTAATTGTAGCTGTTGATACTCCAACTTTCTTTGACAAATCACCGATATCTATTTCTTGCATAACTTTTCTTGACTTAAAGTTAACTTAAAGTTGAAGAATATACTCTAATGAACTGAACTGCATGGCAAGTATTGATATGTTGTTAATTATCCAAAGTATTATTATTGGTACACTCGCTACTTTTTTTATGGATGTCATTGCTTTCATAAGGAAGAAATATTTCAAAACTCCAATGCTCAACTATGCATTGGTTGGTCGATGGTTTTTATCCTGGAAAGATGGGCGATTTATTCATGAAAATATTCTACAAAGTCCATCAAAGAAGTTTGAATATATAAGCGGATGGCTTGTTCACTATTTAATAGGAATTCTATGGGCATATTTATATTTGATTTTAAATAGTATTTATTCCTTTAAAAGCCTCTTTTTAAGTGTTTTATTTTTTTCACTATNTACAACATTAGTACCATTTATCATCATGCAACCAGCATTAGGCTTTGGATTCTTTGCATCGAAAATGCCGAATCCATTAACAAGTATAAAAAATAGCATCATTACCCACACTTTCTTTGGTATTGGATTATTTTTATGCTACAAATCAGTAAGCATTTATTTTCAATGCTTTTAAAAAAGAATTTTATCTAATTTATATAACACCTGTACTCAAAGGTCTTTTATACAATCCCAGATTTGAAGTGGTTTTTAGGTAAAAATACAATCTATAGTTTATCTTTTTTCAAAAGTTAAAGGCGATAAAAAGACCTATATCACAATTAAATCACGATATAGGTCTATATTTATTATTATTATTTTGCTGCTGCAACAGAAGCTTCTGTAGTGATATTTACAGTGATCTTATCTCCAACATTTGGAACATAATTACCAATACCAAACTCAGAACGATTAAATGATGTCGTTGCATTAAAACCAATAGACTGTGCTTTAGTCATTGGATGAGCACCTTGCTTGTTCAATACTGCATCTAAAACTACTGGTTTAGTTACACCTTTGACAGTTAAATTACCTGTAATTTTAAAATTCTTTTTATCCTTCGTTTCTACTTTGGTACTTTTAAAAGTAATATTCGGATATTTTCCAGCATTAAACCAAGCTTCTTCCTGGAATTCTTTATCAAGAGCAGGAACATTAGTATTCACACTACTTAAAGGAATAGTAACGTCAACAGATGAGTTTGCAGGCTTGTCATTGTCAACGTTAATTGTGCCCGTGATATTTGAAAAATTACCTGATGGAGTAGAAAAACCAAAATGATTCCAGCTAAATACTGTTGCTGTATGAGTTGGATCAATTGTATAAGCAACTGGTTTAGCAAAACTGAATGTCGCAGCTGTAGCAACAGCCAGACCTAAAGTTAAAGTTTTAAAGTTCATATTTTTATCCCGTTCATGAATGTTTATTAGTTTACACTTCAAATAAAACATTTCACGCTTATCAATAAAACGATCTGTTTCAAAATCAGAACAATCCTCTGCGTAGTAAAATAATTTTAAATAAATATTCTAAGTGCATTATTTTAAAAGAAAATATATAGAATGAAATTATAACTACATCGTCTATAGTTATACATTGTTAAGAATTTTATACAAAAACTAACAGTTGAAAATTCACAGAAAGCTTTTAAATTAATTATTAAATTTTCAAAATGTAGAAAAATCATGATCCATAGTGCACAAGCTCAAAGTACTAAAACCCCATACCGTGTAACACTAACTGATCCATCTGGGCATACATGGTATGTAGATGAACCTATAGATAAAGGGGGACAAGATAGTGCCCCAAATCCTATGCAAATTTTATTGTCAGCATTAGGAGCGTGTACTACAGTCACTTTACAAATGTATGCTGATCATAAAGGAATCCAGTTAGACCACGTACAAGTAGATTTACAGCTAAACCCAGATGGAGAGCCTGAGACAGGAAAAAATGATATTGTTCGTAAGATTATTCTGCAGGGTAATTTTAACGAGGAACAACATAAACGTTTATTAAAAGTTGCTGAAAGCTGCCCTGTTCACAAATTATTAACCTCCAATATTACGATTCAAACTGAATTATTGCTCTAAGAATAAAAAAAGCCAGATAAGGTATTTAAATCTTATCTGGCTTTTCAACTTAAATAAGTTATAGCTTTTCAACTAAAACCCGATCAACTTGCTTTTGACCAGTATGCTTTTCATGATTTTTACGGCGGATCTTGATGACTTTATCTTCCTGTAAATCCTGTAGCATTAACTCGACTGCCATCATTGACTCTAATGGCAAATCCTGCCCAATCCATTTCTGTTCACCTGAATCCATTAGGATAATTTCATCGCTAATTTGATCATAAAGGCTCATATTTTCCTCACTTATGGTATATGTATCACCATATTTCAAGAATGCTGAATGAATGGCACAACTATATACCTTTTGCTAAAAACTGCCAGTAAAATTTGGTTAATTTGCAAACAATTTCAAAAATAAAAAACGCCCCGTTCGGAGCGTTTTTTTATTTCAATCAATTATGCTGTTAATTCTTTTACAACATTTATAACAGCTTCAGTAGTAATACCAAAATATTGATAAAGGTCTTTTGCAGGAGCTGATTCACCATAACTTGTCATGCCAATAACACGACCATCCAGGCCTACAAATTTCCACCAATAATCAACATGGGCTGCTTCCACTGCAACACGTGCACGAATATTAGCAGGAAGTACAGCTTCACGATAAGCTGCATCTTGCTGCATAAATACCTCAGCACTTGGCATAGAAACAACACGTACACCATCTAATTGTGCGTATGCTTCCATTGCAAGTGAAACTTCTGAACCAGTCGCAATAATAATTGCTTTTAACTCACCTTTTTCTTCAGCCAATACATAACCACCTTTTGCAGCATTCTCAATTTGAGCTTGAGTACGTGTCTGGAATGGCAGGTTTTGACGCGAGAAGATCAATGCAGTTGGGCCATCTTGACGTTCAACAGCTGATTTCCACGCAATCACTGTTTCTACAGTGTCTGCAGGACGCCAGGTATTCAGATTTGGTGTGCTACGAAGCGAAGCAATTTGCTCAACTGGTTGATGCGTTGGACCATCTTCACCCAAACCGATTGAATCATGAGTGTAGACATGGATAACACGTTGTTTCATTAATGCTGACATACGAACAGCATTGCGTGCATATTCCATAAACATAAGGAATGTTGCTACATAAGGGATAAAACCACCATGAAGCGCTACACCATTAGCAATTGCTGTCATACCAAACTCACGCACACCGTAGTGGACATAGTTACCAGCAGCATCAGTTTCAACGCCTTTAGCACCTTTCCAAAGTGTAAGGTTTGAACCTGCCAAGTCGGCAGATCCACCTAATAGTTCAGGAAGCAAAGGACCAAAAGCTTGCAATGTATTTTGACTTGCTTTACGAGTTGCTATTGTTTCTGCTTTGGCATTGGTTTCGGCAATAAATGCATCTGCTTTTTCAGAGAAACCTTCTGGTAATACTCCACCAACGCGACGTAATAACTCCTGAGCTTCAGCTGGATATTTCGTTTGATAATCAGCAAAGATCTTGTCCCAAGCCGCTTCTACAGTTGCACCTTTTTCTTTTGCGTTCCAGGCAGCATATACATCTTCAGGGATAACAAAAGGCTCTTCTTTCCAGCCTAATGCTTCACGGGTTAATGCAATTTCATCATTACCAAGTGGAGCACCGTGGCAGTCCTCTTTACCTTGTTTGTTTGGCGAACCTAAACCAATTACAGTTTTACAAATAATCAATGTCGGTTTGCTAGTTTCAGCTTTTGCTTCTACTGTCGCTTTACGAATCGCATCACTATCGTGACCATCTACATGAAGAACTTGCCAACCGTATGCTTTGAAACGTTGTTCTGTATCGTCAGAGAACCAGCCTTCTACTTCACCATCAATTGAAATACCGTTGTCATCATAATAGGCAACCAGCTTGCCTAATCCTAAAGTTCCCGCCAATGAACATGCTTCATGAGAAACACCTTCCATTAAGCAACCATCACCAAGGAAACAATAAGTATAGTGATCAACAACCTTAACATCTTCTTTATTGAACTGAGCTGCCAATGTTTTTTCTGCTAACGCAAAACCAACGGCATTTGCAATACCTTGACCTAATGGACCAGTTGTCGTTTCAATGCCTGGTGCATAACCATATTCTGGGTGTCCCGGTGTTTTTGAATGAAGTTGACGGAATTGTTTAATATCTTCGATTGAAAGATCATAACCAGTCAAATGTAACAATGCATATTGCAACATTGAACCATGACCATTTGAAAGAACAAAACGGTCACGGTTAATCCAGTTTGGATTTTGAGGGTTATGATTTAAAAATTCACGCCATACGACATCAGCGATATCTGCCATCCCCATTGGAGCACCTGGATGTCCAGAGTTTGCTTTTTGCACAGCATCCATTGCTAATACACGAATTGCGTTGGCAAAACGACGTTCATTAAGCGGGGTTGTCATAAATCAGAGTCCAATAATTGGTTAAGTAGAGAAAGAAGATGAATATAAATTCAAAACTGCTGTATATTGTCTTAAAAAATGCTTAAAGCGTAAAGCCTATAAACTCATATTTATTGTCCATGCTCTTGATAGAACAAAAAACAAACAATTCTGTCTAAAATGAGCATGATCATATCTCAATGCCAGATTCTAAAGCCTTAAGCATCCATAGACCTTCTTTCAATTGGATCAAATATGAGGTCAAGTTCAAAATATTCAATAACATAGACAACATATAATAAGTTGATGTCAGGAAAATTATACATAATCTAAAATTTCATTAGCAAAAACCAGAACATGCATATGTCAAAGATGCAAGATTTTGACGGGATAAATAATATATCAGCGCCTCTCTTTATAGATTGTTAATTATTTTCAATAATTTTTATTCGAGGCCAACATCACTACCACTGTAGCATTAAACTGAATTTAAAATGTTATTTATGATTTATACAATAAAATGAAAATAATTCATGTTTTTAAAATCCTGATCATAAACTTGGCTAAAATCACTTAACCATATTAATATGATCACTTATCATGCTCATCTCTATGATTATTAACTAACAAAAAATCATCCTTCATAACCTAAATCATATTTTCTGATGAGCATATCAATTAAAAAAACGACAAATTGAATTAATTTCACCCACTTTAATCAGGTTGTGCTAGTCCTTAAGGTCAAGTCGATGTAACATAATGCGTCTTTTGAATAACTGTAATAGGACTTTCATGCGCGAGTACGCTGTTTTTACTTCGGAATCTGTAAGCGAAGGTCATCCCGATAAAATGGCTGACCAAATCAGTGATGCTATCCTGGATGCAATCTTAAAAGAAGACCCATATGCTCGGGTTGCTTGTGAAACATTAGTAAAAACTGGTGCTGTAGTACTTGCAGGTGAAATCACAACAACTGCCAATGTCGATATCGAACCTATTGTTCGCCAAACTGTAAATGGCATTGGTTACCATCACACAGACCTGGGTTTTGATGGTTCAACATGTGCAGTAATTAACATGTTAGGCAAACAGTCTCCAGAGATTGCACAAGGTGTTGATCGCCAAAATCCTGAAGATCAAGGGGCAGGTGACCAAGGCTTAATGTTTGGTTACGCAAGCCGTGAAACTGATGTTCTTATGCCAGCTCCTATCTCATATGCACATCGTTTAATGGAACGTCAGGCTGAACTTCGTCGCTCAGGTGCCCTTCCCTGGTTACGCCCGGATGCAAAAAGCCAAGTTACTTTTGCATATGAAAATGGTAAACCAGTTCGTCTTGATGCCGTAGTACTTTCTACACAACACGATCCAGAAATTACACAGTCGGCTTTAAAAGAAGCGGTAATCGAAGAAATTATCAAGCCTGTCATTCCTGCAGAAATGTTCCATGCAGCAACAAAATTCCATATTAATCCAACAGGAATGTTTGTTATTGGTGGACCTGTCGGTGATTGTGGTTTAACTGGTCGTAAAATTATCGTTGATACATATGGCGGTATGGCACGCCACGGTGGTGGTGCATTCTCAGGCAAAGATCCTTCTAAAGTTGACCGTTCAGCAGCATATGCGGGTCGTTATGTTGCCAAAAATATCGTTGCGGCGGGTCTTGCTGACAAATGTGAGATTCAGGTGTCATATGCTATTGGTGTTGCAGAACCAACCTCTATTTCAATCAATACATTTAACACTGGCAAAGTATCGGATGAGTTGATCGTTCAACTTGTACGTGAACACTTTGACCTTCGCCCATATGGCATTACCCGTATGCTGGATTTACTGCAACCGATGTACAAACAAACTGCAGCTTATGGCCACTTTGGACGTCAAGGTTCTGATCATGCATTTACATGGGAAAAAACCGATAAAGTTGATATCTTAAAAGCAGCAGCAAATCTTTAATTCTGTATATAAAAAAGCCCGCGTATATCGCGGGCTTTTTTATATACAATCATGATAAACAATACTTACAAACGAGATCAGAACAAAAATATCTCGTACGCTTCTCCAGAAAAATACGCATTAGGAACCTGATGGTGGTTTATCCTGATTCAAGACATCCAGAATTGTTCGTTGTTGTGGCGTATCTTCATGATTTTTAATATACGCCCGTACTAAACTTACAGTAATAACAACGACCAAACATGCACTTAAACAAAAGATCCACAAACTAATCGGACTTCTGATATGGTGCGAACCACAATTTGGACATTCCTTATCCGCGCTTGAGAGTGCGTGATTACAGCAAGCACAATGATAACGTAACATCATCATCAACCCTCCTTTTTATATTTATTAATTTTAAACATCTTTTAGCTGTTTTTTTAAATCATATGCAACAACAAACCAGAACACAATCGTTATACTTCTCACAAATTGTGAAAAATATGTCAATATAAACCAATTATTTTAAAATCATGATCTTATATTTACTGCATATTCATTAAAAC
>NZ_OOGT01000018.1 GCF_900323515.1 Acinetobacter stercoris
ATGATATATTTCATTATTATCCAAAATTCCGTACTGAAATAACGTAAAAGAATGTACACTTTGGATTAGGGCCTGCAGGCTAAAAATTACAATAATATTCAACTAAAATATTGGAGTTTAAACATAATGGATACCGTAGAAGAACATTCTGAAAATACCACTTTAGGTGATCAAATAAAAATTGTAGATGATCTGGAAAAGTATATATTTGAAAAAATATACTCTACTCCCCCCTTCAATTTCAACAAATCTATCAGGATGGCAACTGATTTCGAAACGCTTAAAATAATAATAAATAAATTACATGATGAAGGGTTGTTTCGAGAATTATATAAAGAACGAGAAAAAAGGTTATGTACAGATCCTGTCCAAGTACCTATTCCTTGTAAAAAAGGTGATAATAAAATTGAGAAACTAGACTTTGAATATTTGCCTAAACATTATCATGAAATCATTTCAGACATAAAAAGCTATCGTTCTGCCATCGAAACTAAAAATTATGAACAGGCTCAAGATTTATACAAAATATTGCTTAGAGAGGTTAAAAATCATTCTATTGGCTATATTCCAGAATTGTTACCTGAAAGTTTACAAGAATCAATCAAGCAAATTAAGAACAGCTATCTTTCGCAAGAACCTGATGAAATCAAAGAAAAAGCTTATATAGACTTTGTTGCAGAATTTATCAAGAAATACGAAGATGACCATATATTACTTTGGAATGAGTTAAATTTTTCAAGACAAGAACAAAATACACTAAAGGAGTTATCCTTTTTTTCATTTCGATTCATTGGTCCATTTAAAAATAAGTATGCTATACGAAAACATAATTCAAAAATCAACGCACTCACGCCAAAAAAAATAATACTTTTCGAACAACTTATGGAATATTTAAATAAAAGAGCAGAACTATATGTACGTTACACATTAAGACAAATATATACTCATAAAGAAAAAGTATATAAAAAACTGCATTACAAAATTGACAAGCTTTTACGGATTGAGCTGAAAAAATATCAGACAGAAATATTAAATAAACAGCAACAAGTGAAAGTTTTTGCAAAGATTAGAACCAAATTTACACCTGAAATATTAGAAGTATTGCGATACAAAATGGATTTCAGGAAATTTAACTTTGATGATTTACAAGAATATATACAGGAAGAAAAACAACGCAAGTTCAAATTTAATATGCTTCTGCAAAAGCACATTGTGCAAAATCTGACTAATTCGTCTTTAATCACTATATCTAGTGAACCTATCTATGATCCATTCTTATTTGCCCCTACGACATCAATTCACAACAATCATGAACTGAGTGAGCTCAAAACAAAAGCTATTAGGAATCAATCCAATAAGAAACAAAGCGCTTTCAAATTGAAGATACCTAAAACTTCTAAAGTAAAGAGAAGCTTTATCGGTGATACTGAGAGGATGCTCAAAAACAATCATGAAATCTATCAGTCTTTGAAAAACCTTTTAAATGATTAAGCTCATCAGTTCACACTGAGAAATATATAGGCTCCACGCACTTCCTGCATAAAGTGCATTTTCATTCAAGTACCTTCTAATCATTGGTTCGACAACATCCTGATTGGACCAACGCTATAGAAGGAAATCTAAATGTCCTCCATTCAAAATACAGTGCAAATGCTGCGCTTACCCGAGCTGATTAAACTCATCGGTTTATCTCGGTCGTCTATTTATGACCGACTGAACCGACAGTCTAAACGCTACGATCCTGAATTTCCAAGGCCAGTAAAATTGAACAATGCCTCACGGTGGTTACTCTCTGAGGTTGAAGCGTGGATTGAAAGTAAAATTTCATCCCGAGATCAAGCCGATTCAGTGAGCTAATCCTGTACTTGTAAATTCAAAACATAATGCAGCTGTGCAATGCATTCTGAAACTATAAGTATGGCTAGGCTATTATTTTAATTTTCAATGAATTACGGTCTTATATATTTACTATTATTACTATTACTCTATATCTATTAATCACATAATATTCTATGTATTTATAGATGATCAATAGTTTTAAAGTATTCAGATACATCAATACTCATATGACCCAGCAGGTCGTTGATGTTTAGGCGATACTAGTAAAGAAGATACGACTATAACCCATTCTAAGTTATCTGAACCAACCTGCATTCCATTATGGGTACTGCTCTAAACAGTACCCATTGGATACCTATACTCAGAATACAGATCACAGTTGCGCTTTTAATCTTAAATTGAGTGTAATGAATATGCGCATTATAAATGTAAATGCTGGCCGATACATGGGGACGCATGACCAATGGCTCCAGCAATTTGAAACTGAACTGCAAACTACTCCAGTCAACAATATTGATAAAACTACCTTTGTCGTACATTCACTGGATAACATCATAGCACCCGCTCTTGGCAAAGCTAAACTCGTCAACCAGCTTAAAAAATATAACTTTGCTGAAGTCACAGCTGAACTCAAAAAACTGTCGATGGATCAACATGGCTTTGTCGTCAAATTCCCTGCTCACATGAGTAACTTAGCTTCTGATCTTGAAGAACTTATAAACTCTTCTACACATTCAGACATTATCAGCGGTCTTGGTATTCAGGCATTTGATGATGTACAGAGCCAAATGTCAGAAGATGAGTTAGAGCTACTGCGTATTGGTACGCCTCCACCTTCCAGTCTGAAGGATAATTTGCTCCCATACATTAACGCAATGAATAGGTTTACTGGCTTAATTCGTGCTTTTTTTCGTCGCCCCAACATTAGGCGTAAAGTTTATGATGAGCGGAATAATCTGAAAAAAAATAAGTCTCGAATGATCGAAATGTTCAACTCTTTAATTGAACGGTATTCGCGTGTGGTCGTTGTAAGGCTTGATTTGTATCTCAAACATAAGCCTGAAACGTTAATGCAAACTTGTTTCAAAGCTGAAGATTGTTTATCTAAAAATGATTTTGATGCATTTAAAAAGCGCGTCGAACGACTACTAGAAAACAAGCGGCATAATCCTGTGTTGAAACAAGCCATCGGATATATTTTTCGTTTTGAATATACGCCAAGACGTGGATTCCATCTGCATACATTCTGGTTTTTCAATGGAAATAAGAATCAGGAAGACATTAGCCTGGCTGAAGGCATTGAGCAGCTGTGGAAAAAAGTGACCAATGATCAAGGTTATGCCTACATCTGTAATAAGCGCAAGCATACTTATGAAAATTGCTATTTGGGTACGATTGAATACAACCAATCACTGAAAAGAAAGTGGCTTGAAGATGGTTTCGATTATCTCTGTAAAACCAGTCAGTTATTCATTTTCAGCAATATGAAAAATGGACGTCGTTTCCAGATTAGTCAACCTTTAAAACCACAGACACGTGGTCGTCCGAGAAAAAACCACCTAGAACTCAATGCCTTTGCAGGAGATGAAGTATGATTAAATTACAGCCTGATGAATCATATGCATCTCTACTCAGTACTCACCATATTACTCAAGCGTATATTCAGCCTTTTATTGGCTATACACCCAATAATCGCCCTTCTGTTGGTTTGGATGATTACTTGAAGTTATATTGTATGATTGCTGAAAATAAAACTTTTAAGATTATCTCTAAACAACCAACCTATGAATGTCTGGTGCCTCATGTTTATCTAACACCCAAAGGTGTTAATTTACTCAAGATTATTCAGGATATTCCGATGAATCCTTTTCTGACAGGTAAATTTTCAGATGTGATCATCAGGCCAGAGATCAAGCTGATGGTTGATTTACTGCACAAGCATACACTCATTAACTTTCCACTTGGAATGTACCAACAGTTTGAAGCAGTTGTAGATGGATTCTGTCAAGATCTGAAAGTGAGATCTAAAACAAGAGATTTTGTGAGCTTGACGAATCACTGGGATTCTTCATTTGGCAATTCTAGGAAGGCTTATAATCGTTTTGAAGATGCTGTCTTGTATAGCAATCCAATGTTTCAGGTCCATTCATTGCTTGTTTCAGCTGAATTTATGAGTGTTGATGATTTTTCAATGAACCCTAGAACATTTGCTCCAGTCACTGTTGATGATATCTTGCAGAAGACCTCAAGTAAAATTATCGAAGCAGTCTGGGAGAACAATGCTAAAAATATGACTGTCGGTATCGTATCTAAGCAAGAAACGAATATTCAAGGCTTTAAGAGTATTAGGCTCATATTTTTTGTAGCACGCGAAGATACCGACTTCTCCCCGTTTGCGGAATCTCAACTATATACAGATGTTGAACCTTTTGTATTCCGAGAAGGTAAAACCAGTGTCGTGTGGAGTGATATTGCCTGCATGAACTCAGGGGTAGAACCTTTAGTTTATGATATAGAATCCAATTTTTACGACTCGAATCAGAACTATATTGGTATGCGTCTTACCACTTTAAAATACAGTTTGATTGGTCCTGAATACTGGGTTCGGTTTAAATACACCAATACAACGTTGAAAGTCGAAAAAAGTTCGTATTAATTAATCGAATTCTGATTAAGTACATCATTGTAACCCCGAAAGTTTCGGCTTTCAGGGTTTTAAGTTATGCGTATTTTCAAATGAATTGCAATAAAATTGCGTACTTCAGTAGGTTTATATGTCACATACATCAATAATGAGCAAAAGAATAACTGAATAAAATTTCTGTAAACTTTATAATTAGTTATAAATCTTCAAGTATTAAAAAATCATTTTTTCATTTTAGGCCACTATGGATATACGACCAAGTTTACTCAGCTACATCTTTGCAGACGCTACCAAGTGACGAATAAATTATACTTTCTCTGAGCTAGTACTTTAGCTGAATACAAAAACTATAAACTTAATCCTGAACAAGTGCTGAAAACACATATCTAGAAAGGTTGGATATGTTCTTCATTGACACTCAATACTCTTGATCAAAATTTTCAGCTCAAAGGCTGAAGAGTTTCAAATCGAACTTAATAATGATAGATAATTCCTGAGAAATAAAAAATTCTGTGGTACATGCTGGATCGTCTGCCGCGATTTGGCGATATTGCGATGGATGCAACAGGCTCTGGTAAAACCTTAACTGAAGACACTGCTGAAAAATATTGCGAGCATATGGTACATCAAATCAAACTGAGAAGTGCATGGTATGGGCTTTGGACACCAAAACTAGTCACTGTCTTTGAAAACGACATGATTGATTTACCAATGGATGCTGATTTGAAAAATGACTGTTCTGCGATTGAATAAGTAGACGGTATTTACATGGTATCCAAGGAGCGTGCAAAGGATATTAAAGCCACTGAGTTATACCGTCATGGTGATGGTGCTGTTGCGATGATTTTGGGGTGGTTCGCCAGCCTTCATCTATCAAGCCCAATTGAATTTATTGCACTTCCATCTGCGAGTGAGTTGGAAGTGAATCATGATGATTATGATGGATGGTTTAGTGAGCTGGGTGTATTTAGCTTATTGCTTTACATCCAATCCATAGTCAACATCTATAGCCCCATTAACGAAATTATTAGTAAATACAATAATCTTCTCATTATATTGAAAGCCGTTGTTGTCACAATATGATATGTCAAACTCTAATTCTAATGGCTTTCCTTGGAAAGTATTTAATTCTTGCTCAACATCTTCTGAATAAGAAAAAAACATTGAGGTAACGATATCTGATTCTAATTTATGGAATCTTCTTTCAAATCCGTTACTAACTATATGAACATCTTTGGCAATTTTCCCGAAATTCACAATATAAATATAAAAGACCGTCCCTTCGAAATATTCACCGTCATAATCATTAATTTTATAAGTATAACTCGCATTATTGAACACAATTTTAGGTTTGGCTTCGATACGTTTTATATTCATTCCCTGTTCATGAATGTTGTTTTGCTTACTTTGTTCTTTCACAAGATTTGCTAATTCTTCTGATTGTAATCTCAATGCTTCATTATTTTGTTTTAGTTCTTTTCCCTGTTGTAGGTAACCATAAACGAGCCATAAAAATGCCAATGGAGAGAAGATACCAGCCAGAAAATCTCCTTTTTCATTTAACTTAAGTGCTTTAACTTCATCAAAATTGATGAATAAATTGCAGGTTAGCCATAAATATAGAATAGTTACTAAGGATATAAAAATAAGCCCTAAGTTATCTTTAATTTTCTGCACTGTAATATTTTTCCTTTATAAGGCATTAAATTCACTTACTTTTATCATCAAATCGCTCTTTATATTCTTTATTTTTAATGTAGCTATGAAGTTGGCTTTTTGCTTCTAAGAGTGATGAAAAAGACTTTTTACCTGTATGAACATTTTTACCTAATTTGTAAACATCAACTTTAAAAACTCCTGTTCCAACTTTGATTATTCTAAAAGTAAGACGTTTATTGGCTTGAAATAACGACTCCCCATTTTCGCAATCACACCATTTATCTAAATATCTTAGAAATGCTTTTTCTTTCTTTCTAAATTCAGTCGCTTCTTGTGTACCTGTTAAATTGTCACAACAAACTGTTCCTAATACCATTGGCTCAGACCAATCATTATGAAAAACATGGAACTCAAATCTTAAAGTACTACCGCAAAGCTCACATGTCCCAATAGTTGAACCTAGGTCATTTGAATGGGATAAATTCCAATTATAATCTGGTCTAACATGACCATGCTCTCTAGCGTGACAACCACGGCACAAAACTTCACAGTCTGAGAGATTATACTCCCAAGGCTTTCTACCAGCGATGTAAAATTTATGATGAACTTGCAGCACGACATCATCATCACTTCGGTGACATCGTTGACAAAAATATCCAAGCTCTTCAAAAGCTTTCTCTCTAAAATCTAGCCAAGCGGTGTTTTTATAATCTTTGGTTCCCATTGAAGATTTTCCGTACTTTTAAAGCCATGAATCAAATAGAAATATGTTGGTATAACTAAACTGGATGTATTTAATAATAGAGCGGTTAGAAATACATAATCTTTAACATGCCATCAACGTATGATTTTTCTGCAAAGACAATGAAATGAGGGTTCTTATCACGCATTTCATATAAATAATCTGGTAAGTTGAAGGTTTCTAGTTGAGAGGAATTTACTAAAGATATTTTTTGTTCGAAGGAAATCACAAATTCAGCTTTTGATTCTGACCAAAGTGTAAATTTACCGTTTCCCATGCCGTCACTCCAAAGTAGATGAAGATATTTATCTTCAAATGGAGTTCCCATTAGTTGTCTTTCGACTTCTAAAATAATGTCTATTTTCTCAGTATGTGTGAGATTTCTAGCCCTAAAAGTCAATAAAATATACAAGTCTTGATCATTGGATAAGGCGTATAAATTAGATTTCATAAAATGACCTAAACAAAATTATTGGAAAGCATTCCGCCTGATCTAGTTGCTTCAATTAAGAATAATAAAACGAGGCGACGAACCTTGTTCGAACAAAATTCGCCCCCTTGGTAATATCACTACCGCAGGCAGAGCCTCGTTACCCAGATCAGAGTAATTGCAGGCTATCAAAAATGAAATGCTTTTGCAGTAGATGAAATCGTGAAAACTAAGCCAATAGTTCCTTGGATGGGTGGTAAACGTCGACTAGTGTCGCTGCTGGTTAAAAAAATGCCTGAACATGAATGTTATGTAGAAGTCTTTGCAGGCGTAGCGGCGCTATTTTTTATTCGTGATCAGCAATCGAAAGTTGAAGTCATTAATGATTTAAATGGTGAACTGGTCAATTTATATCGAGTAGTTCAACATCATCTAGAAGAGTTTGTACGACAATTTAAATAGGCACTGGTGAGTCGCCAGATGTTTGAATGGCTCAAGAATCCCAATACAGATTTGATGAATGATATTCAGCGTGCAGCTCGGTTTTATAATCTGCAGCATACAGCATAATGGCAGGAACATCCTGTTGTCGGTTTGACTCCAGTCCGTATGCATCGGTTATTGACCGATGCTGAGCAAGGCAATCTGCAGGCGCAGGCAGATTTATTTTGTGACATGGAAGAACGTGACGGTCATATCTTCTCAGAAATGAGTTCACGAAGAGTTTAAAGCGTCGTTGAGTTATGATGAACTCATTAAACTGACTATTGAATACATGTGGATGACAATAGAGCTACGATTAGAATTGAACATCAATACAGTTGATATAAGCTTTATAAATCCAACGAGCTTTCTGCTCGTTGGATTTATTTTCAATACATTATGCTGTCTCAGCCGGCGCCTAACACCAACTCCCCCATCATTCTGTTGTGCTTCAATTTCATAGGTTTTAATAAATGGCATAAGCGAGTTATTGACTGGCAAATATATGGACAGCTCATTAAAGAAGTTCAACAGCAATTGCAGTCGCTTCACCACCACCAATGCACAAAGCTGCGATGCCTTTTTTCTTGCCGATGCGTTTCAACGAGTAGATCAGTGTCACAATAATGCGTGAGCCGGATGACCCCAATGGGTGTCCAAGCGCGCAGGCACCACCGCAAATATTAACTTTTTCCACATCCAGTCCAAATGCATCAATCGCTGCCATGGTCACCATGGCAAAGGCTTCATTGATTTCCCAAAGATCAACTTCAGTTGCCTTCCAGCCAGTTTTTTGCAAAACTTTTTCAATCGCGCCTACAGGAGCAATCGTGAATTCAGAGGGATGCTGTGAATGGCTGGCATAGGCTTTGATTTCTGCCAGTACCGGCAGCCCATTGGCTTGCGCATAGTCTGCTGAAGTGACTGCAAGCGCAGAGGCGCCGTCCGAAATCGAGCTAGCATTGGCTGCTGTAATGGTGCCATCTTTTGCAAAAGCCGGACGCAGCATTGGAATTTTTTCAATTTTTGCAGTAAATGGGTTTTCGTCCTGCGTAACGACAGTTTCACCTATACGCGAGACAACTGTCACTGGCGCAATCTCCTCAGTCAAGTCGCCATTTTGAATGGCTGCTTGCGCTCGGGTCAGTGAGCGGATTGCAAAATCGTCCTGCTGTTCGCGAGTGTAATTTTCATTGTTGGCCATATTCTGCGCCAGCACACCCATGGAGAAGCCTGTTTCAGCATCTTCAAGGCCTTCCTGCAACACATGGTCGGTGACCCCATGCGAAAGCCAGCACGTGCTTTATCCATTAAATAGGGCGCATTGCTCATGGATTCCATGCCGCCGGCAATGATCAGATTGCCGCTTTCTGCTTTAACCGCATCGGCTGCCTGCAGCTGATGCTTCAGCAGATCAAATTGCTCTTGGTGCTTTTCTATATGATTGCGTGCTTGGATCAGTTGCTCAAACTGTTGGTTGGCTTGATCATCTAACGATAAATCTGTCGTACTAAGTGGAACATGCTCTGGATACAGCAATTGCAAAGCTTTAGCTGCCGACTCACTAGCATCTGCATCTGGCGGTGTATCCTTTTCCACGCACTCCCAGAAGTAACGCTCTGCATTCACGATATGCTGAATCACCGATTCTGAACGGATCACTTTAAATATGCGGGTTTCATGTCCGCAAATCAGCACGCAGATATGGGCTGCCTTCTTTCCAGTCACCGCCAATTGATGCTGGACCTGACACAGCACATATAGAGGCACACCATCCCGCCAAAGCTTAGCGCCATATTCCCCTGCAGTTTTACATTCTAAAATCTGTACATCTGCGTCACCCAACACAGAATAATCTAAATTGGCTAACATAAAGGACTTGTCTGGATCAGGATGCTGCAGCACAGCATTGACGCGGCGGACTTTATAATTGGTATGCATGCTGTAGTACTCAGCGACCAAAGGCTCTAAACGCTTGCCCCAATACAGCGGTGCATGGCCTTCACTTTCATCTTCAATCGATTGCTTGATCCGTCCAGTCTTGATCATCCACAGTTACAGCATCGACATATAAGGGTTGAGCTCACAAGCTGCAGCACAGTCACTGCTGCCGATACCTTGCCTGCGCACTTCCAGCCATTCGGCCTGACTGAGTTTCTTAGTCTCCACAAAACGTTTCGCATTAAAAAGTTTAGAGGCGCTGAATACTTTAGGCTGTGCAGATGCTGCAGGTAGATTTGATAAATGATGCATTGTTAATTCCTCTAATTTAAATTTGGAGCATAAAAAAAGCTGTGTCCGAAGACACAGCTTTTAAATAAAGTCGTTAAGTCATTTTACAGGTTAAGCGTTTAAATATGGTGTTACGGCAATGGATTAGCTTAGGCTAATCAATAGATGCATTTAAATTAGGCCAACATGCGCAAGGCCTGTTCTAGCCCACGCTGCTTCAGCCCAGCACCTGCACCAAACCAAGCTGAATCGAGTCGATGATCCTGACTCATGGCTCTTCTTTCATGGTCACAGAACTCCGTAATAGAACACAGTAAGCCATAAGCCGTATCTTTAGCTGAACTCAGTTCTGCTCCACGTCCCTGCCCATTAAACATGGTCATGACTTTTGACATGGCACGTCCATTGGGTTCAGTCTTGTTATCAGCTTTAGCAGCTGAATTGGCTTGTGTAGCAACATTGCGGTAGAACTGAATAATACCTTCATCCTGCTCATTCGGACTCAAGCTACTATTGTTAAACACGGCATCAAAATAAGCTGCTGCCTCACTTTGAGTCACTTTACGCTGACTGAGTTGTTTCATTTCATACATGTGTTCATCCCATGCACGTACTGAAATTCCCAGTTGCTGTTTAATCTTTTGGGCATCAAAGCGGGTGCTGTGCGGGACTTTGACTACACCAGCACTACTGTTCTGCCCTTTTAATGCAATCGCCAAGGTGTTGTTACAAACCACACGGATTGAAGTGAACTGTGCAGTTGTCGCTAGTGTTCCATCACAGCCCGTAGCCAATAAGATATAACCATTACTGACATCTTTGCTTTTGAGCGCCGCAGTCTGTCCCGTTTTAGCCAAAGCCCAGAATTTCTTTCCGCCTTTCAGTACACCCGCCGTTTCCAGCTCAAAACCTGATTGTTCAGTGAGGTCACGGTAAAACTCTAATACCTCTGCAGGCTGGACTTCCTGATAGCGCTGACTGACCACAGATAAAGGTGCATGGGTATCTGAACGGTATAAGACCCGCTGTTCTTCATAAGGCATGATGATGCTTTGCCCGCGTTCATTTTGAGCCATGTAGCTGACATTAGATGATTCGATACGCCAATCCATGCCTGCCTGTTTCGCCCAGACTTCAATCGGCTGATTTTGCGCGAGCTGATTGCCAAGACCATGCCAAGGGGTTTCACCGACATAAGCCATTTTTTCAATTTGATGTGCCATAGTGTAAATTCCTGTACCTATAATTGATTGAATTAAAATATTTAAAAATAATCAGCTGTAAAATCTGCTTCTGTTAAGACTGGGCCCAAGCAAAATGCTGATGGCAGTCCTGACAGATATACTGCTTGGCATTGCTGTAATATTTTTCATAGCAGTACTGACTGACGATGACCAATACACCGCCCACAACAACACCGATAGCTGCGCCTGTAAAAGGTGGAAATCCTGCTTTTTTGGCAAGCTGCATGCCGAAAAGCGCCATCTGGGTCGGTGAAATACAGCGTTGCAGTTGTTCGAAATAGTTGGCGTTTGCATGACTTGAATCCGTCTGTTTGACATGAGTGGACTGACAATAGGGGCATTGAATTAAGGACATTGAATATTCCTTGTGAAATGAATTGAGTACCAAGAGCTGAATTGAGGGCATAAAAAAACCGTGCCCATTGAGGACACGGTTTGATTGAAATTTTAGTTCGTCGTTTAGAGTTAAAGGCCGCTATTGAAAGCTATAGCTCGCTGTTCCCTGTTCAGTTTCAACATCGACACGCACGACATTATCATAACCGCAGCCAGTTAATTTCAGCCTTAAACGTAGCCCCATTTTAAAATGCTGCGGATATTCCAACGATCTGCGATAGCCTTCATAACTGCATTCACCGTTATTAATTAAAACATTTGTAACGTTAATCGGATCTGGGCTGTTAGAACGAATGGTGATGACATTTGCCGCTTGGTTTTGCGCATACCAGTTGCTGGTATCTACTACATTCATTTCAACAGTAAACGTATTGGGATCAAGGCTAGAACTGCACCCTGACAACATCATGCCTGCAGCAGCCGCTACTGCCAGCAGGATCGATTTAAAACATTTATTCATAAGTAATATCCTCCGCAGTAGTTGTAGCTCACGCCGTAATCACCTGTCTCTAAATCAATACTCACCAGATGGATTTCACAGTTTGTGCCATTATCAAATTTATAGACGTAGTAACGGTTGCCCGCCTGTTCCGACTCTAATGCACCGTGTTCCTGCAAGCTAAAACCGCTCACGGGTTTACCGGTATCTTTCGCAACTTTGGCAAAGACTAGCTGCTGGTACTTATCTACATTTTTCTGTTCAAATTCAGGCAGGTCTGCATAAGGAAGCATGGACAGCAATGTATCTGCCGCTTTCAGGCTTTGATCCAGCTCAAAGTTCAGCAGCTTAGGTTCATGCTGTGCAGAGCTTGGTTGCTTGATTCCAACAGTCAATTCCTCTACATCAATTCCATCAACTTCCGCAGCAGGAATGCCTTCTGAAGCAGCTGCTTCTGAAACTGGCATGTCCCTCTTATCAACTGAAGCCGTTTGCACAGGCTTCTGAACGCTGGACTTGGCACTGAAAAAATAGAATCCGGACACAATCAAAATGGTCAAAGCCAGAATAGCGGCTAAGGCCAATATAGTTTTTTGGTTCATCTCAAATCTCCCGCCTTTTAGTTCGGTACAGAGACTTGACCATTCTGAGCATTAAAGTGAACGAAGCGCGGACAGCCACCCTGAAAGTTCACCGTGAAATTACGCCAGCCACGGTTGCCCGGATTGGTTTTATACATGCACTGATAGACGCCTCCACCCAAATTGCGGGCCTGAACAAAATAGGCTTCACTGGCTTGCGCAAACCAGCCTGCCTGCGTCAATGATGCGCCTGCAAGCAATGATGAAATCAGGGCAGTTTTTAGGAAAGTTTTTAACATAGTCATTTTCTCTTTTTACAGGCATCACTGGTCTTCAGCAGATCCAGTGTCCCCCATGTACTATTTGTTGGAATGAATATCTAAGTTTTTGAATTTTTTATAGACGATAAAGCGTACAGATCTACTTAGCTCAAAACAGCATTAGAGATTCATCTTCATATCGGTAATATGTATTTGAAAAAGTTTTATTCTTAAAAAGTCATAGACACAGCTATTCACAGCACGCGGTCTAATCACCCAACTGCACAAATACTGAAAAAGAGAAATATAAAAGACGGTATTGATGTAAGCGCATGGCGTACTCCTTTGTTTTAAAAGAATCCTGCCAAATCACTGTCAATTGATGGTGGCAGAACGAAGGAGGGTTGACAGACTGGTAACAAAGAAACCAGCACGCGCAAGCGCGTCCCCCCTCCGCCCTACCGCAAAGAAAGGGGGACGAACGGGTCCACAACATGCAAAATGAGATTTCACATATTGTCTTTGTTAATGGGTCTGTCAAAACCCGCTGACGATGTAGGTCAGCAGGCTAAGGATAATCTGCACGTTATATAGCGTCAAGCAAGCTAAGCGGATGAATAGTGAAAATATTTAGAATTATGAAATGTTTGAATAAGAATATAGTTAGATTTAGATACAGTTTTTTAAACTACATTCCTTAATCTTCTACATACGGCTAAAAGAAGCCAATCCAATCCAAAATTTGATGAGGGGTAGGTTGTGGGGTAAAACTATAGATAAAAAATAAGCCCTTGTAAAAACAAGGGCTTATTTAGATGTTTGGCGGAAGCGGTGAGATTCGAACTCACGGAGGGCGTGAACCCTCGTCGGTTTTCAAGACCGGTGCATTAAACCACTCTGCCACGCTTCCATGTGCGCAAGAATACTAAGCTTTTAAGCTTTAGACAAGCAAAAAATACGTCCAAGGCATTCAAATGCATATTGTTTCATCAATCCTTTACAATTTGGCTGCTAATTCAGCACCTTCACGGATTGCACGCTTTGCATCAAGTTCTGCAGCTAATTTTGCACCGCCAATAATATGGTAGTTTGCAAGTGTTTTTTCATTTTCAGATGGCATCAAATCCTTTACTGACTCTTGTCCTGCACAAACTACAATTGTATCTACACGTAACAATTGATCATGCCCATTGGTCTCAATCCATAATCCTTCATCTGTCACAGCTTTATATTGAACACCACGCAACATTTTAACCGCATGTTTTTTCAATTGGGCGCGATGCACCCATCCCGATGTTTTCCCCAAACCAATGCCTAAAGGAGTTGTTTTACGTTGCATCAAATAAATTTCACGAACAGGAGCATCTACTTCAGGGCGCTCTAAACCACCTTCAGTGATGTAATTGGCATGAAGATCTACTCCCCATTCACGCTTCCATTCATTTAAAGGTTGCGGTTGCGGCTGATGTTCAGGTTTAAGTAAAAACTCGGATACGTCGAAACCGATCCCGCCAGCTCCAATAACAGCTACCTTTTGACCAACTGCTGCACCCTTGAGTACCTCTGCATAGGACAAAACTTGTGGAGCATCACTGCCCTCTATTTTTAAAGGATGTGGAGTTACACCTGTTGCAACCACAACTTCATCGAATCCTTCACGTTCAAGCTGGTCTCGGTTGACTCTAGTATTTAAACGTAACTCCACTCCAGACTTTTCGATTTGCACTTTGAAATAACGAATCGTTTCATGAAACTCTTCTTTACCAGGTACAACTTTTGCTAGGTTGAACTGACCACCAACATCGTCCGAAGCTTCAAACAAAGTTACTTGATGACCACGACTGGCAGCAACTGTTGCTGCTGACATTCCTGCAACACCACCGCCTACAACAGCAATCTTTTTGATTTTTTTAGTCTTTAAATAAACCAGTTCTGTTTCATATGCAGCTCGTGGATTGACCAGACAAGTCGCACGCTTATTTTTAAAGGTATGATCCAGACATGCCTGATTACAGGCGATACAGGTATTGATTTCATCAACACGATTGGTTGCAGTCTTGTTCACCCAAAAAGCATCTGCAAGCAATGGACGTGCCATTTGCACCATATCTGCTTTACCAGTAGCTAAAATCTGTTCGGCTGTTTCTGGCATGTTGATACGGTTAGATGCAATCACAGGAACATTGACATGCTTTTTAACTTCAGCAGTATAATCTACAAATGCAGCACGCGGGACTGAAGTCACAATGGTAGGAATACGTGCTTCATGCCAGCCAATGCCAGTGTTTAATAAAGTAATGCCTGCCTTTTCCAGTGCCTGTGCAACAGTAATCACCTCATCCATGGTGTTGCCGTCATGTACCAGATCCAGCATGGATAAACGGAAACAGATAATAAATTTTTCACCAACTTTTTGTCTTATTGCCTTGACAATTTCAATTGCAAAACGCATGCGATTTTCAATTGACCCGCCCCATTGATCATTACGCTGATTAACATGCCGACTTAAAAACTGATTGAGTAGATACCCTTCCGACCCCATGATTTCAACGCCATCATATCCTGCTTTTTTAGCCAGACTCGCAGTATGAGCATAATCCTGAATCGTGTTCAGGATATTTTTTTCACTCATTTGACGAGGCTTAAAGGGTGAAATAGGCGACTTGACTGGACTGGCTGACACAACAAATGGCTGATAGCCATAGCGACCGGAATGCAATATCTGCATTAAAATTTTTGCACCATGTTTATGCACGGCATGAGTGACCAAACGATGCGGAGCAATATCACCCAAATGGTTCATCGTACCGCCAGCTGGTAGAAGCCATCCTTGCCTATTTGGTGATATTCCACCTGTAATAATCAGTCCTACGCCACCTTTGGCTCGCTCTGCAAAATATGCTGCAAGTTTGGGATAATTATAAAAACGATCTTCTAAGCCTGTGTGCATTGACCCCATTACCACACGGTTTTTAATCGTTGTAAATCCCAAATGTAGGGGTTTTAAAATATTTGCATAGCTAGTCGTCATGATGAATCCTTATATTTTGGCTTTGCAACTTGTTGCATAATACTTTATAACGTTTTATAAAATTTGGGATGACTAAAAATAATATTTTCAGCATAGACAAGGTCAATTTTACAATTTTTTTATTTTTAGTCTTTTTTATGCTCTACAATAATCCTTGAATACAAACGTTATAATTAGTGAAATCATGTCACACCGTGTATTTCTGACCAGTTCTCCTTTTAGCCACATGCCAGTTGGTCGGCAAAATCAATGGAAATTTTTTTCACAAAACTCTCGCTATGAACTTGAGGCAAATGGTTTTCTACCTATTTTATGGATATTGATGTTTACGCAACAGCATATGCAATGGGCTGCATTTGTTGATGATTTTGATATAGATGAAACATCAACACAGCTTGCCCGTCAAGAATGCATGGATAACTTTGGAGATAGTGTATATCCCTATCTGGTCATTTCCACATCAGAAGCCCAAGCAAGACTGGTGCAAAGAAAAGATGCATTTTTAAAAATTATTGGAAACGATTATGCTGAAATTTTTCAGGAGTTTCAGGACATAATACAACAGCACTTCCCTGACTACATTTTACTTAGAACACAAGGTTTACCAGATATTAATCAAGCCGAAAACTGGTTACAAAACTCAATCATTCCCATAGAAACTCTTGAAAATGGAACATCTTTAGAAAAAAACCCTCTATTCTGGAAAAGGTTTCTAAATGATTTACAACAATATCCCCACGAAGCCCAATATTTTTTACGCGGCTACTCTGCTTCAAAAGCCAGACAGTTGCCTCAAAATCCTGAACTTGATCATATCCGGGAAAAACCAACTCATATAATTCTGGAAACACCACAACATCATATTTATATTTTTATTATCCTGTTTATTTTATTGGCATTTGTAGCAGCTATAGGTACATTTATCTATTCTGGATCATGGATGTATAGTTTGATTGCCTTTATGGTTATTGCGGGCTTGTTAATCTATATTTTTACCCGCCTTAGAGAAAATAACAACGAGATGCATTAATTGTCAGATCATTAGTTCAATATAAAGTCATTAATTTCTGCAAGCTTAACTCTAAGAACTTACAATTTTCATTTTTAACACTTTAGAAAAATCATTATGATTTAGAAAAA
Organism: Acinetobacter stercoris; assembly: GCF_900323515.1. Taxonomy (GTDB): domain Bacteria; phylum Pseudomonadota; class Gammaproteobacteria; order Pseudomonadales; family Moraxellaceae; genus Acinetobacter; species Acinetobacter stercoris. Next base: position 17,121 of record NZ_OOGT01000018.1, read on the forward strand.
GATGAGTTTTAAAGTGAATTATAAAATGAGTTTAGCTGTTTATTTAAGTAGTTCAAATTACGACCATATGCCAAATGGAAGTTTGAATGAATGGGAAAATTTTTATGACCCTACATCCTATGAATTAGAGGCAAATGCTTTTATTCCTTTATTCTGGTCAATGTTATACAGTAAACAAAATATTAAAAATGCACGATACATAGATGAAATCGATGTTGATAATGAAAATTTTCAAATTGAACGCAAACAATATTTAGAAGATTTTGGAGAATCCAGTTATCCCTATTTTGTAATTTCACAAAAAGAAGCTTTACAGAATTTAAAGAGTCGCAAATCTGGTTTTCTACAGCTTTTTGGTCAACAATATGAACAGGATTATTTTGATTTTCAAAATTTGATCGCACTACATTTCCCGCATTATATTTTATTGAGAACGAGCGGACTTGATTTAGACGATCAAGCAGAACAGAACTTTGCCAATACTATTCAGCACTTTGAAGAACTGGCCCATGTTGATGAAAACTCGCCTCCAAATCATTTCTGGGAAGTCATGATCGCAGACCTCAATGCATACCAAGATAAACCTTATTTTTTTTATGGTGCTTCGATCCCGTCAGAGATACAAATCCAGCAAACTGATCTGGAACCAGAGCCAACTCTACAAATAAATCATGCTGTTCCAAACACAGTCATGTGGTTGCTCGCTGTTATCATAGCTGTACTCACAGTTGCTGTATGGTGGTTCAGTCAATCTATTCTGTATAGCTTTATAACTTTTGTCATCAGTGCTGCTGTTTTAAGTTTTGTTGTCATAAAAATCAGCTCTAAAAGTCATTGATCCACCGGATATAAATGACCGCCTTATAGTTCAATCACTATGAGGCGGCTGTTTAACTCCGAAATGCTATTTCCAGTGTTTAAGCTTTGATGTAAAACCTATACCAACATTAAAACTATTGGTCGGATCAAGTTTTTGATAATGATTTTTCAGCGCAGGTTTGGCGACATATAAATGTCCGACATTATGTTCTGCAGGATATTCTGCGCCTCTGTCATCCAGTAAATGCCACATTTCATGTTCCATCGCCAAAGGATCGACTCCTTTTTTCACAATATAATCCTGATGAAATACATGACATAAAAAGTGGCCGTAATAAAGTTTATGAATGATTTTTTCATTCATTTCTTTCGGTAAGTTTTCTACCCATTCACGGTCATTACGGCGTAACGCAATATCAAGTGCGACAATATCTTCAACCTCACTACGATGCGTATCACGATAGCGAATAGCTGCACCTGCGACAGCAAAACGATGTAAAAATGCCTTACGACCTTCCTCATCAGTACAATGAAAGTAGCTACCTGTTCCATGTGAATCGAAATATTGTTTTAAATAGTTATTCACCTGATCTGCATCCTGATTTTCAATACGCAGCACCAGATAGTGTTCATATAAATCACGGAATTCATTCATACGTTTAGGTAAATGTGACGGCAGAAACTTGGTGACCATCTGAAGGACTTTATCTGAAAGCCCTTTCATTCCAATTTTTTCCAGATATCCATCGACTTTATCTTTCATGGCAAAAGCAGCTGGAACTTTAGCTGTTCCAAACTTTTCAATAAACATGAAAGTATCTTTTCCGTATTCAGCGCCTATATCGTACGCAACTCGATGTATATACTCACCTGCAATAGGTAAACGTGGCAGATCTGTCAGTAAGAAACGGCGGATTGCTGTAAGATCATCATGTGAATTTGTTCCCACATAAAAAACCTGACTTGGTATTTTTTCAAAAGTATCCAAACGTACTGCAAATACACATACCTTGCCAGCAGAGCCAGAAGCTTCAAACAAACGGGATGGATCTGCATTGAATCTTGCAGGAGAGTTTTCATCAACTTGCTTAACATCATGTGAATAACGGTGATCCGATGCACAGCAGCCTGGATTGTTTTGAATATTTATATCTTGATATTGTCTATTTTCAAGTTTCGTTAAAATATCTTCAGGAGTTGCGCCCAATTCAACGCCCAAATGATTAACGAGCTCCAACTCACCAGCTTCATTCACTTGTGCATATAAAGCCAGTTCAGTATAAGCGGGTCCACGTCGAACCAATGCACCACCCGAGTTATTACAGATACCACCTAAAACTGAAGCACCAATACAAGAAGAACCAATCACAGAGTGTGGCTCACGGTTGTACCCAGCCAGTTCACGTTCCAGCGCATCGAGCGTTGCACCAGGCAAACAAATCACTTGCTTGCCCGAGTTGATCACCTGAATACCAGCCAGACGTTTTGTACTCATCACCACAACTGGACGATCATAATCATCACCAAATGGTGTCGAACCACCTGTAAGTCCTGTATTGGCTGCCTGCATGATCACAATACAATCTGCTGCTACAGCAACCTGTAAAACTTTCCATTGCTCAAGCAAAGTTCCTGGGACAACCACAGCAAGAACTTTCCCAGAACCATAACGGCGACCTTGACGATATAATCGTGTGTCATTATCACTGGTCAACACATGTTGTTTTCCGACAATATCAATAAATTGTTGAATCGTATTTTCAGAAGTGCTGTGTATGTGCATGTGATATTTTCCTTTTCCAGAATAGATGGAAGAGTATTTTTCTGATCTAATTTTAAAATAGATCATTCATTAAATTGTTGTGTACTTCCCCCTCTAATCTCTCTTTGTAAAAGAGGGGAAAGAATCACATATATAACAAAAGATAAATTTGACTATACGCCTCCCCTTTTTAACAAACTGCTTGGCAAGGGGAGGGATTATTTTCGACTTAAATGATTAAAACAAATTAATCACTCGGCCAACTCTTTATCCAACTTTACCAGACAGTCAGAGGTGATATCAGAAATCGTTTTTGCACCTGTTAAAGTCATTGCTACGCGCATTTCCTTATCAATCAGATCGAGTAAATTACTCACCCCTGCTCCACCTGCCGCACCTAAAGCATAAACAAAGGCACGACCAAGCATACAGGTATCTGCGCCCATCGCGAGCATACGAACCACGTCCAGTCCGTTACGGATACCAGAATCGACCAAAAGCTTGATATCACCTTTAACCGCATCAGCAATAGGTGGTAGAGCACGTGTTGTTGAAAGTACACCATCTAGCTGACGACCACCATGATTTGAAACCACGATACCATCTGCACCAAAACGTACAGCATCTTTGGCATCTTCTGGGTCTAAAATACCTTTGATCACCATAGGGCCATCCCAGAATTCACGAATCCACTCAAGGTCTTTCCATGAAATTGAAGGATCAAAGTTGTTACCTAACCAACCAATATAATCCTCAAGCCCTGTCGGTTTACCTAAGTATTTTGAAATATTCCCAAGATCATGTGGTCGACCAAGTAAACCAACGTTCCAGGCCCAATGTGGATGGAAACAAGATTGTAAATAACGGCGCATAGCAGCATTGGGGCCACTCATACCAGAATGTGCATCACGATAGCGTGCACCAGGTACAGGCATATCCACAGTGAAAACCAGAGTTGAACATCCTGCGGCTTTAGCACGTTCCAAGGCATTACGCATGAAGCCTCGATCACGTAGTACATAGAGTTGAAACCACATTGGACGTTGAATGGCTGGCGTGACTTCCTCAATTGGACACACTGAAACAGTCGATAATGTAAATGGAATACCCTTTTTATCTGCGGCTACTGCGGCTTGTACTTCACCACGACGCGCATACATCCCCGTCAAGCCTACTGGTGATAATGCCACAGGCATAGACAAGGTTTCATCAAACAATCTGGTTTCAAGACTTAGCTCAGACATATCATTTAGAACACGCTGTCTAAGTGCAATTTTTGATAAATCTTCCACATTCCGTTTTAGTGTATATTCCGCATAAGCACCACCATCAATATAATGAAACAAAAATGGAGGTAAACGGCGTCTTGCAGCCTCTCGGTAATCATTTGCAGAAGAAATAATCATATCTATATCCTGTTTAATCGACTCGCACGCTTACGACGGGCTTCTTCCTCGTCAATCGAGCGAACTTGTTGAATCACAAACTCAATATGTCCACAGACTGCATCACGTGCAGCTTCCGGATCTTTACGTTGAATCGCATCCATTACTTGAAAATGTTGGTCATGCAACTGGTCAAAACGATGTGTATCTGAATAGACCTTGCGTCTTCCCAATACAACGTTATATTGCAACAAATCAAAAAAGCCCCGCATCACCTGTATCAAAACAAGATTATGCGAAGCTTCTGCGATAGCAAGATGAAAATAGGCATCTGCCATTGCTGCCTGATCTGCATCACCAATCGCCTGAAAATGAGCAATACGGTCATAGCACTCCCGTATCTTGACGATGTCATCTTCAGTTGCTCGCTGTGCTGCATACCAAGCTGTACCACCCTCCAAAACCATCCGTGCTTCCTGAACATCAAAACGGTATGATGGATCTTGATCGATCAAATCGCTTAATGGCTGCACGATCTGATGCTGAGACCAATTGTTGGGTGATTGTTGTAAATAGGTTCCCGCTCCCACCTTACTGACCAGCATGCCCAAGCTGATCAATTGTTGTAATGCTTCTCTTAAAGAGGAACGGGAAACTCCGAGTTGTTCACATAATTTACGTTCAGCAGGCAAACGGTCTCCGACTTGCATGTTTTCTTGCTCAATCAACATGCGTAAGCTTTGGACAACTTTATCGGAGACTTTCATTCGGCATTCCTTAAATTAGTGTTATGGAATCATCCATGGGAACACATAAGCTTGTAAGGTAATAATTATACCGATCATGATCGTAAAGGTAATACTGTGCTTCACTGTAAAACGGAACAGATCAGACTCTTTACCAACCAAACCTACTGCCGCACAGGCAATTGCAATCGACTGAGGAGAAATCATTTTCCCTGTCACCCCACCACTGGTATTGGCTGCAACCAGCAGCACCTCTGGTACACCGATTTGTTGAGCTGTAGTCGCTTGTAATGCCGAGAACAATGCATTTGCTGAAGTATCTGAACCTGTCAAGAACACACCAATCCACCCGAGGAATGGGGAGAAGAATGTAAATGCATCACCCGTATGCGCAAGTGCCAATGCCAAGGTTGCAGACATTCCTGAATAGTTTGCGATAAAAGCAAATGCCAAAACCATACCAATTGAATAAATTGGAGTCTTTAGCTCATTTACTGTTTCAGCAAAAGTCTTAACAGCATCACTTGCTTTCATTTTCAGGAAAATAATTGAAATGATAGCAGCAATAAAGATTGCTGTTCCTGTTGCTGAAAACCAGTCAAATTTAAAAATGGCATCATAATCTTTAGCTTCAGGTACAACAGGTGGTAATTTCTGGATCAACTGATGTAAGAAAGGTACTTTGATCGAAATAACCCAATCTTGTAATGCACCATCTTTTGCAAATAATGCCTTGAATGGTTTAATACTCCAGATTGTGACCATTGCAGTCAAAATCGCAAATGGAGACCAGGCTTTAATAATTTGTCCAATGGTATATTTCTTTTGTTTTTCAGCTTCCAGCTCTGCATCAACATGCGTATCGTCCTGATCGAAACGGAAAATATGCTTTGGTTGCCAGAATTTAAGTAATACTGTCAAACTAACCAATGATGCAATCGCAGCAGTAATATCTGGTAGCTCAGGACCGACAAAGTTCGAAGTTAGGTACTGGGCCAGAGCAAAGGAACCACCAGCGACAATCACTGCTGGCCAGGTCTCTTTGATACCGCGCCATCCATCCATGATTGCCATGATCCAGAACAAGACGATTGGCACCATAAATGGTAACTGACGACCAACCATCTGGCTGATTTCCATCGTATCCACACCAGATACCTGACCAGCAACAATAATTGGAATCCCCATCGCCCCAAATGCTACAGGTGCGGTATTTACAATCAGGCATAGTCCCGCTGCATAAAGTGGTTTAAAGCCTAAACCCACTAAAAGTGCGGCAGTAATTGCAACTGGCGCACCAAAACCCGCTGCCCCTTCGAGAAATGTACCGAATGCAAATCCAACGAGGAGCATTTGCAAACGCTGATCTTCTGTTAAAGATAAAATCGAAGATCGGATAATATTAAACTGACCTGTTTTTACTGAAACTTTGTATAAAAATACTGCACCAATAATAATCCATGAAATTGGCCATAAACCATAAAAAAATCCATAGATTGCTGATGCGAATGCCATTGTTGCAGGCATTTGATAAGCAAATAATGACACCAATAATGCTAAAATTACTGTAATTGTGCCAGCTTTACTCCCCTTCATGCGAAAGATAGCAAGTGCCAAAAAGAAAAAGATGATTGGTATAAGTGCAATAATACTGGATATCCAGATATTACCCATCGGATCATAAATTTGTTGCCAATGTTGAAGCATTGTCATCTCCTTGAAATGCTTGCCATAACGAGAGAATTGGTCTGATTTTCAATCTAGATAATTCTTATTGGTCATACCAATTACAACACAAATCAAGATTAAACCAGCTAATTAATTCAACAAATAATAGATTTAGTTAATTTAAAGATCAATATTGGTCTGATAAATTTTAAAATTGGTCATACCATTTTTAAGATATTTTGTGATACTTATCATGCTTTATTTTTAGATACAAACAGCCCTGATTTATGGAATTTGGTTATTTTTAAATAGCTTATTTAGATTAATGATGCCATGTGCTGGAACAATATATACTTTAGTCTAGCTGATCACTATTTAAGATATAGACTATTAAAAATGTGACCAACTTCAAAAAGATTAAATAGCTAAGACGGCATTATTTTCGAGATTTCTGGAATAATTTAAACCTTATATTCATAACATTTTAAGAAGAGAAATAATCATATTTACAGATTCATCGGCAGTATGTTGAGCACTATCAATCTTAAAATCTACCTGATTATTTTTATCATAGTCATGTTTTATAATATCAGACCATTTCGGAAGTTGATGATTTTGAATATCTGCCTTACGTGTTTCGGCTCTTCTTTGATGTTCAATTTGATCTGAGCAAATGATTTCGATATTTAAAATTTTACTCGCAGATTGATTGGCGATTTGTTTCCAAGCATCCCGAGTCAATTCTATAGGGTTTACACAATCCGCAATGACCATTCTTCCTAACTTTAAATTATCCCGAGCCACTGCATAAGCAACAAAATATCCTGCTCCTCCCATTTCAGTTTGTTTGATTTCTCCAGAAGTAATCAATGCCTGCTCTATAGAATCGATTCTTAGATATACAGCATTGGTTTTTTCAGCTAGTAATCGTGAAATTGTCGTTTTTCCAACTGCTGGCAAACCAGAAAAAACTATTAACATCTAATAAATATCCTGATTTTAAATCAATGGAGTCTGCCAACGTTTAGGTGTCAGGAAAAACAGCATTATTACCCCGATAATTGTTCCGAGCGGAAAACCAAGTAATGTAATAAAACTGAGTAATAAGGACAAAATCCTGCCCTTTTGAGTCCCCAAAGCAACACCTTGCGACGCTTTAAAATGCAAAAAGGCAAGACCGATATAAATTACCCCAACCAAACCAAGTGTCGTCATCGAATAATGGGTTAAACGATGTAAAAAATACGCAGCAAACATCACCACAAATAACGCGATATAAAAAAAGATAAAAAATCGGTGAATATAGAATAAGGTTTTATTCAAGTGCATATCCTGCCTGCATTTTTGAAACTTGTTCTTAGTTTAACCCAAAGTCATACTGCTTTCTTCGCTTTAAATTTCAAATTAATTTTCATAGAGCTAAACAGGATTCCTAGACAAATAAACGCTGCACCTAGCAAGATATGATGATCTAAAGGCTCATCTAATTGTAAATGTCCAAATAACAATCCCAATAACGGAACAATCATGATCGAAATCGATGCTATTGAGGCATCTATTTTACTAATCACCCAATTCCATACAGCAAAGGCAACACCTGTACCCAGGACAGAACTATAAAGTACGTAGGCAATATTTTCAGGAGTATCCCAAGCCAATCCTGTGACTGGTTCTGTAAGCAATGCAATGATAAATAACATAAAACCGCCAATCAGCATCTGCCATAGTGTTAGCTTGATTTTGTCATAACTGGCTAAATATTTTTTAATATAGACAGTTGAACCCGCCCATGAAAATGCAGCAGCAACCAATAACATCTCACCAAAAAGTGTCCTATTCAGATGAAAATTATGCAATTCAGGCCATAGAATGCAAAGCAAACCAAAGCATCCAAGTAACAAACCTATCACTTTTTTCGATGTTAATTTTTCATTTAAAAAATAATGTGCCAGAACACCAATAATAATCGGCATGGTATAAACCAAAACGGCAGAAATACCCGAACCGACATACTGCATTCCAAACGTTGATCCGCCATAAAAACCAATACACAATAACAGACTTGCAATCGTCAGTTTTCCCCATTCACCTTTGCCAGGTAATATGGATTTTTGCAGCAGTAACTGGAGTAACAATAAGGCTAATGCACCAAAAAGTAATCGTAATGATGAAAATAAAAATGGTGGGAATGTTTCTAGGCTTAGTTTAATAATCACCCAAAGGTATCCCCAGATCAGACACAGTAAGACAATACCTGAAACAATTTTTAAATCCATCTTGCGATACTCATAAAAAGTTCTAAATCAATGTAAATAAAAACAGGCATCATGAATAATGTTATATTTTAATGCTTCCATCTATTTTTTTGATACTATTTAAAAATATAAATAAATTCAAAAAGATAAGATTAACATTAAACTGATAACTCAATATAATCTGATCTATTAATATTCTACATCAATCTACTGATATACGCTTTTTACGACTAAAGGAACTAAAAATAATCCCGATACAGATACATAGTGCACCTGTCACAATGTTTAATGTCAATGCTTCATTCCATAGCCAATATCCAAATAATAAACCTAATATAGGAACACTCATAATGGATATCGAGGCAACAAATGCATCAATTTTACTCACCACCCAACTCCAGATCAGATAAGTCAAACTGGTTCCTATCACTGAGGTATAAAATACATACAATAAATTTACAGGCTGATTCCAGTTGGAATATTTTAAAGGTTCAACCAGTACTGCAAAAATCAGTAACAGTAAACCACCGATCATCATTTGCCAGATGGTTAATTTGATTTTGTCGTATTTCAAAAAATGTATTTTTATATAAATGGTAAAACTTGCCCAAAAAAATGCAGAAATAATAAGTAAAAACTCCCCCAATAACACTAAATTGAAATGTATATCAAATAACTGTTCCCACAAAATGGCTGCTAGCCCTATTGTCCCCAATAATAATCCAATACTTTTTTGAATATTCAATCTTTCATTTAAAAAGTAATGTGCCAGAACAGCGATAATTATAGGCATTGTAAACACTAAAACAGCTGATATTCCAGAATCTACAAACTGCATTGCAAAGCTTTGAAGTGCATAAAAACCAAAAGAAAACAACAGGCTCAAATAGATCAATTTCCTCCATTCACTACGCTCAGGGAAAATTGATCTACCTAAACAATACTGAATTGCCATTAAAACAACAGCGCCAAGAATCAACCGTATAGAAGTAAATAAAAAAGGAGAAAATATCAACAGGCACTGTTTGACTACCCCCCACAACGATCCCCAGATTAGGCACAACAACATAATTGCACTTATTACTCGAACATTCATGTCATGCTCATTTACGGTTAAAGAATATTCAGTATAGAAAAAGCATTTCATCATGAATAATGTTATGTTTTAATGGTTGAATCATTTTTTTTGATGTCTTTTTATCATATTCGATATTAACAAGACTGTTCTTTATACCGAGTAACTCAACATGAATATTGATATTGGAGATATACGGTCATTTGTGACTGTAGCCGAATTAAAAAGTATTACTGCGGCAGCAAACAAACTCAATTTTTTACAGTCCAACATGACTGCCAAAATAAAAAAAATAGAGAATCACTATAAACGTCAAATGTTTATCCGTAAGCCCAAAGGTGTAGAACTCACAGATACAGGCATGAACCTGTATTCGCAGTACAAAAAGCTGATTTACACCTGGGAAGAAACAGAAAACAAAATCAATCAACAAGAGCTTTTGTTACGGTTTGGCACAAATACCAGTTTAGGCGGAATGCGCTTTTGCCCATCTTTCAGCCAATTGTATACAACCTACCCAGATCTTTCGATCACCATGAAAACTGGAGCTACAGGTTATATTGAAGATGAAATACTTAAAGGTCAGCTTGATCTTGCCTACATACTTGGGCATCCAAAACAAAAAAATCTTCAGTATATAAAGAAAGGTGAAGATCAGCTGGTCATTATTGGGAAAAATACACTGAATTATGACAATCTTGCGGACTGCCTAAATCACCAGAATATTTTATATGCTTCAGAAGACTGCTGTTACTCGACAGTTTTAGAGAAAATATATATTGATTATCAGTTAGATAAAGGTGAATCTACGCATATCAATGATCAGGAAGCACTCATCAATTTTACTCAGCTTGGTATGGGAGTTTCGATGGTTGCAAAATCTCTGATCAAAAAGTTCAATATCCAGTATTACATGGAAATACCAGAGCAATATCGCGATATTGGTTTGTATCTTATCGCACGAAGTGAACATATATTCACTCCGATTGAAAAGCAATTTATAGGTTTGAATGATGCTCTCGATCAACGCCCAGTACATACATAATTCAAAAATAAACCGATTTACCTAACTAAATAGTCTGGCAGTTACCAGACTGCCAGTAGCGCTTGCTGACTTTAAACAGGATAAAGATACCTATAACTGAAAATACAGGAAATCCAAAAATAAGAATAATCCAGCCCAATAATCTCGATAATTTTTTACCCTTTTCAGTCCCATGTAGCACTTCATTTGAAGCTATGTAATGTAAATAAGAAAAAATAGTAAGGTAAAACATAAGCAATATACTGAACCAGACTTCAACTGGGCGATCAATAACACTCAAGATTTGCAATAAAATACAGATTGCATAAAGTATAAGTATCAATAAATAAAAGAATAAATATGTATTATGGATAATAAAAAGAGATTTATTGAAACGCATAGTTTTCACCATTTTATTTTTATTTACGACAAAAGTAATATTTATCAATAGACAAATTAAACCATATTCACAAACTGGTATACAAATTCAATCCTTCAGAATCAGAACATCAATCACAGGGATTTTTCTATTTTTCTACTTTTTTACGAAAACAATACCAATGAAAAGTGATATTATATGCCGTTTAAAGATTCTCTAAGGCCACCCATGCGTGTGCCGATGTTCATAAAAGTTAGGAATAGCAATGACTGATAATGCAACGATCTTGCAGCATGTACCAGTAGGCAAAAAAGTTGGGATAGCCTTCTCTGGTGGTCTAGATACTTCAGCTGCTTTATTGTGGATGAAACAAAAAGGTGCTGAACCTTATGCATACACTGCAAACCTGGGTCAGCCTGATGAAGACGACTATGATGCAATTCCAAAGAAAGCAGAAAACTACGGCGCTGTAAAAGCTCGTCTGGTTGATTGCCGTTTGCAACTTGCGCTCGAAGGTATTGCAGCGATTCAGTGCGGCGCATTCCATATCAGTACTGGCGGTGTTCCTTACTTCAATACAACTCCACTTGGTCGTGCAGTGACAGGTACTATGCTTGTTACAGCAATGAAAGAAGATGATGTCAATATTTGGGGTGATGGCTCAACTTATAAAGGTAACGATATTGAACGTTTCTACCGTTATGGTTTGTTGACCAATCCAGACCTGAAAATCTATAAACCTTGGTTAGACCAAACCTTTATTGATGAATTAGGTGGTCGTGCCGAAATGTCGCAATTCCTGATCGACAATGGCTTTGACTACAAGATGTCAAAAGAGAAAGCATATTCGACTGACTCAAATATGTTAGGTGCAACACACGAAGCCAAAGATCTTGAATATCTAAATGCCGGTATCAAAATCGTGGACCCAATTATGGGTGTTGCTTTCTGGAAAGAAGAAGTTGAAATCAAGCCAGAAGAAGTTTCAGTAACTTTTGAAGAAGGTTTCCCTGTAGCTCTAAATGGCCAACGTATTGAAAATCCTGTTGAACTTATTTTAGAAGCGAATCGTATCGGTGGTCGTCATGGTTTGGGAATGTCTGACCAGATCGAAAACCGCATCATTGAAGCAAAATCTCGTGGTATCTACGAAGCTCCTGGTATGGCTCTTCTACACATTGCTTATGAACGTCTGGTCACTGGTATTCATAATGAAGATACCATTGAACAGTACCGTATTAACGGTTTACGTTTAGGTCGTTTATTATACCAAGGTCGCTGGTTTGACTCACAAGCACTCATGCTTCGTGAAACTGCTCAACGTTGGGTAGCTAAAGCAATTACAGGTACTGTGACTTTAGAACTTCGCCGTGGTAATGACTACACCATTATGAACACTGAATCTCCTAACCTTACCTATGAAGCTGAACGCTTAACAATGGAAAAAGGTGATTCTATGTTTAGTCCAGCTGACCGTATCGGTCAATTGACTATGCGTAATCTGGATATTACTGATACTCGTGCAAAATTAGGTATCTACACTGGTGCAGGTTTACTTTCAGTAGCTCAGGGTTCAGCTGTTCCTCAATTGAAAGACAAAAACAAATAATTTGTTTTATAAAAAACCGTCTTTTACAGACGGTTTTTTTCGATTTATTCATCAGAAATACATTTCAATATTCTTGATCTTAAGCATTAAATAATTCTTTATTTTCGATTGAAACAAACATCAATTGATCGCGTCCATTACGTTTAGCCTGATATAGGGCAAAATCGGCTACTTTGATAATATCGGTCTGAGTCATATCATTTTCACCAGAATACAAAGTTAAACCGATACTGACAGTTAAGTACTGAGATATTTTTGAATGCTCGTGTGGGATTTTCTGTTCACGAATATCCTTTAAAATATTATACCCGATAGTTTCTGCTTCATTTAAAGAAGCTTTTCTTAGCAAAATAACGAACTCTTCTCCACCATATCTCACGGCAACATCTTCATCACCGATATGACGTCGAATCGTTTGTGCTACACGAATCAATGCAATATCACCGTTTTGATGACCGTATAAGTCATTATAAAGTTTAAAAAAATCAACATCTATAAATAAAATCGCAAAACTGCGATTGGCAAACCGTGCTTCATTAAAGCTATGTTTTAATTGCTGATCAAAACCCCGTCGGTTACTAAGTAAAGTCAAGGTATCCTGTTGGGTTAAAATATATAAATGCTGGTTCAAGGCTTCAGAAATCTGTTTATCCAGCTCAATAATAATGGATTGTAAAAACCGGATTCGCTCTGTTGAAACAGATAAAATCGCCAGACTCAGGCCTACCAAATTACCTAAAATCATGACATTAAATAGAACCCAAGGCGGTATAGATTTCTCTAATGACCAAAGTACCAGGCATGTAATCAAGCATGAAAGTAAACTTGATAAAAAAATATATTTTGGTCTTATGCCAGAACATAAATAAGCAAACATCTGTGCAAAAACAATAATTAAAGTCCCACGCCAAGTCATAGCCAATGACTCTGTAGAGAAGAGTACAATCTGGACGATACTCATTCCCAAGCAAACAACAGAAGTTACAACCCCGCTATAATAATTTCGCCAGACTGGATGCTTAGCCATTAGATATACAATAAATAGCGCAACCCAACCCGTCGTATAAGAAATCATGGTGAGTAAAATGTCATGATTACGATAGTTAGGCTCAGTTGTAAAATAGTTTATAGGTAAACTAATTAATTCAAATATTAAATAAAATATTGTGACAGGTATAAATGCACGAATAATCAGAGTCGTTATTCGATCTTCTCGATCACGCCAAAACTGTTGCTCTAACTGTTTAGAAAAGATAGAAAGCATTCTCTTTTTCTGATGTTCAAGCAATCCTTCGATTTTATGCTTTTCCTGTTGAAGTTGATCAACATTTTGATTTGGCTCTGCATTCATATCTAACTTTCAAGCGTTTAATTACGACCAAGACGCACTCTATTTTTATAGCAACTTCATATAGATCTGCATATTTCTTAGACTAACACTTAGACTCAAATAATAAAAATCTGAAAATATTTTAAACTTTTTAAAAAATGTATTTAAAATCACAAATAACATATAATTTAGTGATTCATTTATTACTTTATTCTCATATTTTTGAGTAAAAATAAATATTGAAACAATATTTATTTAGCCCCCCCCTATTCAAATTAGACCAAATGGTTAAAT
>NZ_OOGT01000137.1 GCF_900323515.1 Acinetobacter stercoris
AATATAAAAGACAATTTATCATTAAAGCGTCATCAATTTGNCACTTAATTGTCATATTTTAAAATCAAAATGCACATATCAGGAAAGTACAGCACAACCAGTGGGCGTACTTCACAATTGATATTATTAAGAGAGAAAAGAATGCGCTTAAATCACATCGCACTTGCTTTAGCAGTATCAGGGGCAGCAGTAGCTACTACAGCAAACGCTCGTGACACTATTCAGATTTCTGGTTCTTCTACTGTGCTTCCTTATGCAAGTATTGTTGCAGAAGAGTTTGGAAATACTTTCCCTCAGTTTAAAGCACCTGTAGTCGGTTCTGGCGGTAGTTCAGGCGGTTTAAAACAATTCTGTGCTGGTGTTGGTGATAACACAACTGATATTGCGAACTCTTCACGTAAAATTAAAGATACAGAAATTGCTGCTTGTAAGAAAGCTGGCGTAAATAAAATTCAGGAAATCAAAATCGGTTATGACGGTATCGTATTTGCTACAAATGTAAGCAAAGCTGCATACAAGATCCGTCCACAACACATTTTTGCTGCTTTAGCTGCAGAATTGCCTTCTAATGGTAAATTGGTTCCAAACCCATATACACGCTGGAATCAAATCGATAAAGCATTACCAAATGAACCAATTACTTTAGTCATTCCAGCATCAAATCACGGTACTCGTGAAGTATTCCAGGAAAAAATGGTTGATGCAGGTTGTGAAACTTATGAATACTTTGCAAAACTAGATAAAGATGCTCAGAAAAAAGCATGTTCTAGTTTCCGTAAAGATGGTCGTGTAATTGAAATTTCTGGCGACTATACAGAAACGCTTGCTCGCTTAAAAACTTCTCCAAGCGCAATGGGTGTATTTGGTTTAGGTTTTTATGATCAAAACCGTGACAAACTTCGTGTTGCAACTGTGAATAATGTTGCACCATCTGAGAAAACAGTACTGAATGGTTCTTATCCGGTATCTCGCCCATTGTTCTTCTATGTTAAGGGTGAGCATTTGAAATCAATCAAAGGGTTAACCGAATACACCGAGTTTTTCTTGAACAAGAAAATTTCTGGTAAAGGCTCTAAACTTGAAAAAGCTGGCTTGATTTCATTGTCTGATGCAGAACGCGCTAAAGTTCTAGCAGCATTCAAAGCTGGAAAATCGTTGTAATAAAAAAAACTAGAGGCTGATGGTGGGTGACTGCCATCGGCTTTTTTTGCTAAGTCAGTTTTTTCAAAGAATGAAAACTGAAAAACAGTGGAGAATACATGAATCTGCTACTTATTGGCGTGTTATTGGCACTTGTGGCAATCGCGTATCAGATTGGGCTTCGCCGTAGCCGCAGCCTGGCAGGTAAGGGGAATAATTCAGCGACCCTCCATTCGCGTCCAGGCTATTATGGTGCTTTGGTAGCGTTATGGTGTGGTATCCCTGCGTTTTTGATTTTGATTGTTTGGAATTTGATTGAACCAAACATTCTGCAACATATCGTATTAAATAATATTCCAGCAAATGTTGCTTCAACTCTGGACGAAACTGGAACTCAGGTCTTGATGGATCGTGTTAAGGCGATTGCTTCAGGCTTCGGTGTCAGTGATCATTCAGCTGCTTATGAAGCTGCAGCAGCAGAACAATATAGAAAAATTCAAACTATTGGCTCTTTTGCCAAATTTGCAGTAGTAGTATGTGTCGCATTGTTAGGTCTGGTTTTTGCAAAAAAACAAATTAGTGAAAAATATCGTGCACGAAACCAGGTAGAAAAAGTAATAAATATTGGATTGGCACTTTGTTCTGGGGTGGCTATTTTAACAACAGTCGGCATCGTTATGTCGATGTTTAGTGAAGCCGTACACTTCTTTAAATTTGTTAGCCCAATGCAGTTCTTCTTTGGAACAATGTGGGATCCAGGTTTTAGTACATCTGGTAGTGCAGAAGGAAGTTATGGACTACTCCCACTTCTTTGGGGAACGCTTATGGTGTCAGGTATTGCCTTATTGGTGGCAGTACCTATAGGCCTAATGATCGCAATTTATTTGGCAGAATATGCTTCTCCGACACTTCGCTCCTGGGCAAAACCAACGATTGAGATTTTGGCTGGTATTCCAACGATTGTTTATGGTGTTTTTGCACTTATGGTCATTGGTCCGTTTTTTAAAGAAGCAGGTGAAATGATTGGCCTGCATATCAATGCGACGAGTGCCTTAACAGCTGGCTTCGTTATGGGAGTCATGATTATTCCATTTGTATCATCCTTGTCAGATGACATCATTACTCAAGTACCGCGTTCACTTCGTGATGGTTCTCTAGGGTTAGGTGCAACCAAATCCGAAACAATTCGACAGGTTGTTATTCCTGCTGCATTGCCAGGTATCATTGGTGCGTTTTTATTGGCTGCTTCACGTGCGATTGGTGAAACCATGATTGTGGTACTTGCCGCAGGGAATAGTCCATTACTGCACATCAACCCTCTTGAAGCGGTTTCAACTGTAACGGTAACTATTGTTAACCAGTTAACTGGTGA
Organism: Acinetobacter stercoris; assembly: GCF_900323515.1. Classification (GTDB taxonomy): domain Bacteria; phylum Pseudomonadota; class Gammaproteobacteria; order Pseudomonadales; family Moraxellaceae; genus Acinetobacter; species Acinetobacter stercoris. Next base: position 2,513 of record NZ_OOGT01000137.1, read on the forward strand.
TACAGATTTTGCGAGTCCTCAGGCTCTGGTTGCTTTCGCACTCGGTTTAACACTGTTTGTGATTACTTTGGGCTTAAACATTGTTGCACTATACATCGTGCGTAAATACCGTGAGCAATACGAATGAGTACATCAAATACATCTCCAGTGGATCAAAATGTATTTGATCCTCAAGTTGCAGCCGAATTGCGTGCCAAGCGTAAGTCGCAAATTGAAAAATCATTGTCAAAGCGTCATCGTAAAGAAAAATCTTTTCGTTTTTTTGGTTTGTCTGCGGTTATCGTTGGGCTTGCATTTGTTGCTTTACTTTTCTCAAGTATTTTATACAAAGGCGTACCTGCATTTTGGCAAGCCAGTATGACGCTTCCAATTTATTTTGATCCTAAAGTGATTGATGCGGGTCCAAAACCAGTAAAAGCAGCAGGTGAGACACCTGCACATTACCAAGAGCGTTATATTGCCTGGCAAGGTAAAATGGGTATGGTGGATTGGGATGCCCTGATTCAAAATGGGATGATTGCAAGAGATCCATCACTTGCATCCAAACGAGATGATTTAAATAGCATTTATACCAGCTCTGAATCATATCGTTTACGTGACATGGTTTTTAAGGATCCATCACTAGTCGGAAAAAAACAGGACATCAAATTTTTGGCAGATGCAAATGTTGATGTCTGGCTGGCTGGTAATATTGATCGGACCTTGCCAGATGATCAGCAACAATTAAGCCCGGAAGTGCGTAAGATTGCCGATGATTTATCTGCAAAAAGCGTTATTGAAAGAAAATTCAACACCCAGATCTTTACCAATCCAGACTCTCGAAGTTCTCCAGCAACAGCCGGTTTGGCAGGTGCGTTCATGGGCTCATTATTCATGATGCTGATTGTTATTGCATTATCTATCCCTGTCGGGGTAGCAAGTGCGGTATATCTGGAAGAGTTTGCAAAGAAAAACTGGATTACTGATGTTGTTGAAGTCAATATTAATAACCTTGCAGCTGTACCATCAATTGTGTTCGGTTTACTTGGCGCAGCAATTTTTGTAGGTTGGTTACGCCTGCCTATTTCAGCACCATTGGTAGGTGGTTTGGTGTTGAGCCTGATGACACTTCCAACAGTGATCATCACGACACGTGCTGCTTTGAAAGCAGTTCCACCATCAATTCGTCAGGCAGCATTCGGTTTGGGTGCCTCACGAATTCAGACTGTATTCCATCATGTTTTACCACTTGCATTACCAGGTATTTTAACAGGTGCAATCATTGGTGTTGCACAAGCTTTGGGTGAAACTGCTCCTTTATTGTTAATTGGCATGAGTGCATTTGTCGCAAGCGTTCCAGCAACTCCGTTAGATCAATCTACAGCCTTACCAGTTCAGGTTTTCTTATGGCAAGGCAATGAATTACGAAACTTCTTTGAAGGACGTACAGCAGCTGCAATCATTGTCTTACTGGCATTGATGATTGGCTTAAATAGCCTTGCAATCTGGTTACGTAAGAAATTTGAAGTGCGTTGGTAATTGAGGGCGAAATATGAGTACTATAGACCTTACAAATTCCTTAGAAAAGGATAAATCAGTGAATCAAGATAATACACAGTTTACGTCAACAGATACTGAGCGCAAACAACAAAGTACCTCGTTTGTTTCTCAATTTGAGACAAATTCCTCTCAAAAGAAAGAGCAAAATTCGACAGTTAAAATTAGTGCCGAAGACGTACATGTGTACTATGGTGATTCTGAGGCGATTAAAGGTATTGATTTAAGTATCTACCAAAATGAAGTCATCGCATTTATTGGTCCATCGGGTTGTGGTAAATCCACATTTCTACGTACCTTAAACCGTATGAATGACACTATCGATAGTTGCCGGGTTACAGGCAAAGTGACATTAGACAATCAGGACATTTATGATCCAAATCTGGATGTTGTATTGTTACGTGCACAGGTTGGGATGGTATTTCAAAAACCGAACCCGTTCCCGAAATCTATTTTTGACAATGTTGCATATGGTCCGAAGCTGCACGGTTTAGCACGTGATAAATATGATCTCGAAGAAATCGTTGAAAATAGTCTTCGTAAGGCCGGTTTATGGGATGAGGTAAAAGATCGTTTGAGCCAGCCAGGTACAGGTTTATCAGGTGGTCAGCAGCAACGTCTATGTATTGCCCGTACTATTGCAGTTAGCCCTGAAGTCATCTTGATGGACGAACCATGTTCTGCACTTGACCCAATTGCAACGGCTAAGGTTGAAGAACTGATTTCGGAGTTATCACATCAGTATACCATTGCAATTGTGACGCATTCTATGCAGCAAGCTGCACGTGTATCTGACCGTACTGCTTACTTCCATTTGGGCGATCTGATTGAAGTGAACTCAACCGAGAAAGTATTTACACAACCTGATCACCAGCTGACAGAAGCGTATATTACGGGGCGTTTTGGTTAACTAGCCTAAGACGACTTTATAAGTGATCTATTTTTAGATAAGCATAAAAGGAACCTTGAAATAGGTTCCTTTTTCTATTTTTAATTGCTGATTAAAAATCATAACTAAATGAATTTATGAATCTATTTGACATAATGACATGATTATTTCAAAAAAAGCATTGAAATTTTAAATATAAAACCTCATGTTATGACTAAATCTTTTGTGTAATGAGATAATAAAATTTATGCTCTTTCATCTACCTAAATTACCCGCAGAAATACGTGTTAGCCATCTCAATGCACGTGTCAATGAACAAAGAAAAAAAATTGCTCAAACTACAGCTTCAAAATTTGAACTTTTACAATTGACTCAGCAATTAGCAAAAGAGGCACGGGCTAGAAAAAGAAATAATCAGAAAATCTATGTTCTGGATTTTAAAGGTGATGTTCAGGCATCAGCTGTTGAAAATTTACGTGAAGAAATTACACTTGTTCTAGCTACAGCTAAAGCAGGTCGTGATCGTATTGTTGTACGTCTGGAAAGCCCTGGTGGTATGGTACATGGATACGGGCTTGCTGCTGCACAACTGGTTCGCTTACGTGATGCAGGCTTTCATGTCACCATCTGCGTAGATAAGGTTGCTGCAAGTGGTGGTTATATGATGGCGTGTATTGCCAGTGAAATTGTTGCAGCACCATTTGCTATTTTGGGTTCTATAGGTGTAGTTGCTCAAGTGCCGAATTTTAATCGGTTACTCAAAGAACATCATGTAGATTTTGAGCTTTACACGGCTGGTCAGTTCAAACGAACTGTGACGATGTTTGGTGAAAACACGCCTGAGGGTAAAGCCAAATTTGAAGAAGAATTACAACAAACACATCAATTGTTTAAGCATTTTGTTGAAAATTATCGTCCGAAGCTCAATGTAGAAAAAGTGGCTACAGGTGAACATTGGTATGGTAAAGATGCGCTTAATCTTAACCTGGTCGATAAACTGGAAACTTCTGACGAATATTTGCTAAGTTTGCTTCCTCAACACGATGTTTATGTGATTCAGACACGTCGTAAACCAACTTTAGGTGAAAAGATTGGACTACAGGCTGCGCAAATGGCAGATCATTTGGTACCAAGTCTTATGAGCAAAATCGTTGACGGATTAAGTAAAGCCAATGCTTCATTGGTACAAATGCGAGATCCAAAACTTTAATTTCCAGTGTCTTATACATAATAAAACCAGTCGCTTGCAGGCTGGTTTTTTTGAAAGTACGAATGTTTTTTTACCATTTAGAACAACACTTATTATATTGATTAATAATCTTATCCCATGAAATAGAATGTCTTTACTTTTTACAATTTTTCTTGGAAATTAAGTGGGGAATAAATGGCATCTATCATGATTTATGCGCAGAAAAGCCATAAAATTTTAATCAAAACAGAAACAAATAAAATTAAACTTGACCAACCCTCCATTGTTCAGATTGAAACACATAAACAAGATATTCAGTCCATGATTCGATCAGGAAATGATCTTGTCATAACTTTGAAAAATGGTCAGAAGGTTGTGATTGAAAACTTTTTTAAAGTATATGAGGAGATGCAAGAAAATGATCTGGTTATTTCTCATGGGCAACGATATGAACTTGCTAATTTTGATGAAAAAGGTGTGTTTAATAATTATACTTTGATTGACAATACGCCATTGGTACAACAATTACCTTCAGATTTTCCACAAATCAGTTCTCCTCAAATAGATGATGCACTTTTTAGTAAAATGGATTTTATTAAATTTGGTTTGGCAGCACTTGCAATAGAAGGTATCTATTTGGCAGCTTTTAATTCTGACTCATCTAATAACAATAATGATGATACCGAGATTGAGGACAAAACTGCTCCAGCAACGCCTAAAGCCTATTTGAGTGATGATGGTCTGGTTGTTACTGGAGAGGCTGAACCTCAATCAACTGTTTATATCCAGGATGCGGATAATAATATTTGGGGCACAATAACAGTGGATGCATCTGGGAAATATGAAATTATTTTGGAAAATGCTTTAACTGATGGCCAAAAAGTTTTTATTTATGCCATGGATGCAGCAGGAAATATGTCGAATCCTACATCTGTTCAGGGAATGAAAGATACAATTGCACCAGATGTGCCTATTGCACAAGCGAGTGATGACGGAGAAATTGTTGCTGGAACAGCCGAAGTTGGTTCAATCATTTATGTTAAAGATGCCGATGGTAATATTTTGGGGCAAGGGACTGCAAACAAGGGCGTATTTTCAATAGTTTTGACAGAACCGCTTGCAGAAGGTCAAATTGCATATGTCACAGCAGAAGATTCATCTGGTAATATTTCTGAAAGTACTATCATTGAAATGGGGAAGGACACCACGCCACCTGATCAACCCAAGCTACAGATAAACAGTGAAGGTACAGTTGTTTTAGGTATGGCTGAAGCTAATGCGACAATTCAAATTAAAGATAATTCAGGCAATATTATTGCAACTGCTTCGGTAGATGCAGCAGGCAATTTTACTCTGGATTTATCCGAGGCTCTTGGCGAAACTGGTATATATCAGATTATTGTTATTGATGCTGTGGGGAATAAGTCTATTCCATTAGATATAGAAGTAGGAATGGATACAATTCCACCAGACTCACCAACAGATCTGACTATTAATGAGGATGGGACTGTCATTTCAGGGACTGGTGAGGCCAATTCAGTCATTACAATCAAAAACTCATCTAATAACATAATAGGATCTGCAACGGTAGATGCAGATGGACGTTTCTCTATCACAGTATCAACGGCTATCACAGACGGTAAATATGGATATATAACCTCGACTGATCAGAAAGGTAATGTTTCCGATGTTGCTACAATTCAGGGAAATAAAGATACGGTTGCACCTTCTGCACCGAATTTACCGACTGTGACGAACGATCAAACTGATCCTGCTACGACGATATCAAACGGAGGAACAACTGATGATGCAACACCAGCATTTAAAGGTGCAAATGCAGAAGTCGGAGCTATACTGACTGTCTATGATAACGGTAAAGCGATAGCGCACGTTACAGTTGAAAGCGATAAAACATGGAGCTGGACACCTGATACAGAATTAAGCATAGGTCAGCATAGTTTTACATTTACTCTTACGGATGCTGCTGGAAATACCAGTTCAGTAAGTCAACCTTTTGTTGTCATAAATGAGTCAGCTGACTTAGACACTCGTATGCTAGATATTCTGAATTTACCATTGATGGGCGAAGATCTGTTTACACCTGAGGTGGATAAAATCTCTGATTTGTTAAAGCCTTACAGTGAGATTTCTGATGATCTGGATATTGAGCAGATCATAGGTGAAAACGAGTCAAATTCTGAAATAGAAAATCCCGATGATGCCAATATTAATGAACTTGACTTGGATGTAACTGTTCCCAGAATAGATCTGGAAAATTTAATACAGCCTCAAGTTCAACTAATTTAGTTAATCCATTCTTAGCATCCCCCTATATCTTGCTTAATTCTTTTTTGGAATTGAGCAAGATGATGCATGCGGAGATGATTGCTCCAATAGTTGCCAAAAGCATATCTTTGTGTGCATCCCATATATCGCCTTGTTGACCATTATATTTTTCAGCTTCTTCAGGAGATAAGCCGATAGCAATCCACCATTCAATCCATTCATAGAACAGGCTGGTTGCCATCACAAATTGAATGACGAGAAGCATTAAAATTGATGTTTTTACATTGGGTATCCATACTTGGAATAAACGAAAGAAAAAGGGAAATAAAAATAGTCCATAAAAAAGATGAACTAAACGATCAAACATATTACGTGACCATCCCATTATCTGATTTAAATCAAAATGAAAGACCGATTTAATCCACTCATTATATGGTACATACGAATATAAATAATGAGCTGCAATCACATGGATACATAGAAATAAAATATAAAATAAAAAAGTATTAAATGTTAAGCCAATTTTCTTTTGACAAAAAAATAAGAAGCAAAGCATCAATGCTGTACCTAATTGATGCAATAGGTAAGAAGGCATTTCTAAAGGATTGATACTAGCAATCATGATTTCTAAAAACAAGAAACCTAGCACCAAATAGTGCTTCGCCATAAAATTATGGTAAATCATATATTGTATTAAGTTTTATGAAATCTGGATTATTGTAATGGTGAATAATAAAAAAGCGAAGCCTTATGTATTTTATACTGTTATTTAAAACGTTACTATCGATCAGTAACTGACTGAATAGAACAAAAATAAAACGGCTTGACGCTTTTCAAGGAATTGACAAGCGTTACTAACTATCATGAAGCATTTAGAACTGTTGCATCTCATGTGTGACTCTGTCATATAAAGTTGAACAAATTTTGACAAATATAATGAACTACTGTCTAATAGGTTTGATTTATTTATTTGTTTTTAAATTTTAAATTTTAAATTTTAAATTTTAAATTTTATAATTATTAAGAAGATCAAAAAATGACTATACCTTATATAACTATTGGTTGCCCGACTACGGGTGGTGGACAAGTAATTGAAGGGGATTCATCTTTTCTAATCGAAGGTGTTCCTATTGCTTGTTTGGGGCATAAAGCGACATGTCCTTTACATAAAAGAGTTTCTAAAATTATTGGTGGTTGTGATGATCACATGATCATTATGGGGAAACCTGCTGCCCTTGCTAATGCTTTACTGGACTGCGGGTGTCGATGCTTGCCTAAACAGAATTTGGTTGTAGGTGATAATGGGGGCGGTTCTGGTTCCGGGAAAGTAGCCAGTCAACTGATCAGTAATTTTGTAAATGCCACAGATAGTTTTGGACAACGTTTTTTGTTAAAAGATGAATTAACAGGTGAACCATTAGCAAATGTTTGTTATGAAATTATAAAAAATGGTGAAACGATTCACGGCACAACGGATGAACAAGGATATACAGAAATTATAGCAAGTGATTCTGCTGAAAGTATCGAAATTAACATTATTGGGCAGGGTCATTCACATGGATAAAGATTTAAACAAACAGGTAGCCAAGACTTATATCGCCAATGCGCAAGCTAAATTAAGAAAAATGGCAGAAGGTGCACCACCTCCAACGACCGAATTAAGAGTCGAAACTAGAAGAAAACTAACTCTTGGTGAAATTATTATGTGTCAATTAGTTTTTAAAGACTCAATAGATTATTCAAAAGTATGGGTAAAATTAGGAATCATTATCGGTGATTTAACTGGTAATGCTATCACTCCATTTGGAGATATTATGCTTCCTACATCAGATTATGCTGAAAATCCCGATTTTAGTAAGTCTGAACCTAGGTTAAAGTATTGGTTTATTCATGAAATGACTCATGTATGGCAATATCAGCTAGGCATGCAAAATTTTAAATTTGCAGTGAAAAATTTTTGTAGGGGAGGGTATACTAGTACTTCTTCTTCCCCAGACAATGTAAGTGGTGAAGATTTAGAAGTGTATGTAACGGATCTTGCTGGAAGGGACATATATAAATCATTTAATCAATTTAATATGGAACAGCAAGGACGAATTATTGAATTTTACTTTGATGCTGTTTTTTTAAAAAGTGAAGCACCATCTCGTCCTCATCATAGATTGAGTCTAAACCTGTTACCTCACGTTTTAAGAATACTTGATCCATTTATAAAAAATCCGCATGATAAATCACTATTAGCATTGAGATAAAAATGAAATATTATCTTCTTTT
>NZ_OOGT01000174.1 GCF_900323515.1 Acinetobacter stercoris
AAATTATGCATTTGTTTCAGCAGGAACTTTTGGATAGTTAACGCCGCACATTTGTTCAGCAATACGTAATACCTGACAGCTATAACCAACTTCATTATCGTACCAAACATATGCAGTCAAACGATTACCAGAAGTAATCGTCGCTTGTGCATCAAATACACCAGCCGTACGAGAACCAATAAAGTCAGATGATACAACTTCTGTTGAATTTGTATAACCGATTTGACCTTGTAGATTAGAGTTGATAGAAATTTGGCGAATATATTCATTCACTTCTTCACGATCAATTTCTTTATCAAGGGTCAAGTTCAAGATTGCCAATGAAACGTTTGGTGTAGGAACACGAACCGAGTTACCAGTCAATTTACCTTGTAACTGTGGCAGTGCTTTCGCAACTGCTTTAGCCGCACCAGTTTCAGTAATCACCATGTTCAATGTCGCAGCACGACCACGACGATCTGCCTTATGGTAGTTATCAATCAGGTTCTGGTCATTTGTAAATGAGTGAACAGTTTCAACATGACCATTGATTACTTTGTACTTGTCATCTAAAACTTTAAGTACAGGAGTGATCGCATTTGTTGTACAGCTTGCAGCAGAAATGATTTTATCTTCATCCAGGATGTCAGCCTGGTTTACGCCAAATACAACATTTTTCATGTCGCCTTTACCAGGCGCAGTTAACACAACACGTGCAACACCAGCGCATTTAAGATGTTGAGCAAGACCGTCAACATCACGCCATTTACCAGTGTTATCAATCACTAATGCGTTATCAATACCATAAGCTGTGTAATCAACTTCAGCTGGACTAGATGCATAAATAACTTTAATGAAGTTACCATTTGCAATGATTGCTTCATTTTCCTCATCTACAGAAATTGTTCCTGCAAATGGTCCATGAATTGAATCACGACGTAATAAAGAAGCACGTTTTTCCAAATCACCATCAGATGATTTACGAACTACAATTGCTTTCAAATTTAAACCACGTCCAAGACCAGATTGACTGATAATCAAACGTGCAAGAATACGACCAATACGACCAAAACCATAAAGAACAACGTCTTTCGGTTCTACAGCTTCAGGACGACCTTCTAAAGAGTTTACAGCGTTTGCAACGAATGCATCTACATCTCCACCTTGCTCTTTATAAGCAACAGCTAGTTTACCTAAGTCAACTTCAGCAGAACCAATGTTTTCAACTTTTGCTAAAGCTTCTAAAATTGGAAAAGTATGTACAACAGAAAGTTCAACGTCCATTACACGTGTACGACGGTGAGCTTTTAAAATCTGAATAACTGAACGGTTAACTAAAGAACGACCGTAAACAGAGGTGACAATATTTTTCTCACGGTATAATTGACCAATTAAAGCAATCATACGTTCCGCGATTTCTTCGCGGTTTTTCCAACGACCTTGATGCTCTGCGTGTAGGGCGATGATAGTGTCTTTGCTCACAGATACGTCCTCTATTTGTATGTATATCTAGGCATGAATTTTAAAACCCCATAATTGTAATGGAATTATCATCAAGATTGAATCAAAAGCTGATATGTAGATGCAATATTTCTTGTATATTCACTATAAATTTACAAAATAGTAATAATTATTTAAATTATTTTAGTCTCTTTGATTAAAAAATCATCTTGAATATCAAATTTATTCCTTACACAGTTTTTTATTGGTCTAGACGTTGATTCAACTTTTCAATATTACGTTGTAAATTCCGATGTCTCTTCTGCTGCTGATACAAATGTATCCCCCCTTCTAAAGTCAATACACCCACGGCACACCAAATTGGAATATAAGTCAACCATTCTCCAGAGCGGATGGTTTCCCCCATTGCCAAAGATGCCATTGCCAATAGTACTGGTTCCAGATAACTCAACAACCCAAATAAAATCATTGGTAAAAAGCGGCTTGCTAAAATATAACTTCCCAAACCGATTGCGCTTAAAAGTCCCAGCCCTAAAATCACAAACCCTAAACTTGGTGAATCAGCGAATTTGCTATAAGGGGCAACCCCAGTCTGAGTTAAATAAATAGCAACAGGTAAACAAAGAACAATATCCCACCAAAAACCACCCAAATTATCTGTGTGAATTTTTTTTCGAAGCAAGAAATAAAGCGAGTAACCTATGGCAACCACAACAGTTTCCCATGCAATACTTCCCAATCTCCAAATTTCATGCCCTACACCAATAACTGCAAATAGAACTGCGATGAGCTGAAATTTAGATAACTTCTCTTTATAGAAAATACTACCAACTAAAACTAAAACCAGAGGGAGTAAAAAATATCCCAAAGAAACCTGTAATCCACGTCCATTTATCGGTCCCCATAAAAATAACCAAAGCTGGACTGAGGTTAAAGCAGAGGTTGTAATCAATGCCAGAATGAGTACAGGCTTTTTAATCATCCTTTGGAAAATGGTTTTGATATGTGCAAAATCACCACTATAAAACATAAATAAAGTTAAAAATGGTATGGTTGCAAGTATGCGCCAACCAAATGTTTGTTCACTATCGAAGTCACTTAAAAGTTTGGTATAAAAATATAAAATACCAAAAGTGACTGATGCCAATACAGACAATCCTACGCCTTTGAACATCAACCACCTCATTACTGCAAATTGCAGGAACATTATATACAGCTTTAAATCTAAATCTTTTTATTTAGTTGCTTTTATAACATCACGATAAACGTTTTTATTTTTGAGAGATCTTTTACATCTGCAAAAGTTTTTATAATTTTGGTTGTTCCTGTACTGTCCGAATCAAATCATCCAGTTGATATCCTTCTGATTTGGCAAACTCAAGATATTGATTCACCATTACTGGATCTGGATTTGGTGTTCTAGCAATTAACCAAAGATTTTTACGATCAGGATCACCAATCAGTGCCATCTGATATTCTGGATCTAATTTTAAAATCCAGTAATCCCCTCTTATCACTGGAATCCAGCGTACATATTCAGGCAAAAAACTGACTTTAAATTTACTATTTATGGGTGGGTTAGTAATAAATGCTTCACCATAAACATTTTGTAATTTACCAGTTTGATCAAGGCAACGATTATTTATCACAATATTACCATTTTCATTAAAGGTATAAATTGCCATCGCATTCTTGGCACAATTCTTTTGTATTGCAGCTGGCTTACGAGCAATTTCGTACCATACGCCCAAATATTTATCTATCTCGACCTGTTCAGGTATAGCCAGAATTTCTGTTTTTTCGCTAGCAAAGGCATGAAAAGAAAAGCTCAAAAATAAAGCAAATAAGACACCTAAGCTGATCTTTAAAGACCTTATCCAGTAGTGTTGCAAGTTTAAAAATGCTTTTAACATCTAGCCTCTCGCCAATTTTATAATTTTATTCGTCCAAATCATCTTTTTCTAAAATGAATACACAATAAAAGATATACTGAAATATCACTGATCAAAAGTATTTTTTAAAACTGATCGTGTTGCTTTATGTATCAAAAAACATATAAAGCAACACGATCAGTGAAATATAAATTAATGCAATAGCTTCGCTTTGAGACGGACGATTTCATCACGAATCTGAGCTGCCTGCTCAAATTGTAGTTCTTTAGATGCTTTTAACATTTCTTTTTCAAGCTTGGAAATATGCTTACTTAACAACTTGGGATCAGCAATCAGATATTGTTCATCTGCAGTTAAAGCTTGAGCTTGATCAGCAATATTGGCTTCTATTTGTTCATCATCCAGAACTTCACCCGTATCAATTTCTTTGATCGCTTGACGTACTGCACTGCGTGGTACAATCCCATGCAGCTCATTAAACTCCATCTGCTTACTGCGTCGACGCTCTGTTTCATCTATCGCTTTACGCATAGAGTCAGTAATACGATCAGCATATAAAATTGCTTTACCTTTTACGTTACGTGCAGCACGTCCAATGGTTTGAATAAGCGAACGTTCGGAACGCAGAAAACCTTCTTTATCAGCATCTAAAATTGCAACCAGAGAAACCTCTGGCATATCCAGACCCTCTCGAAGCAAATTAATCCCAACCAGTACGTCATAAATGCCTGTTCTGAGTTCATGAATAATTTTTACACGTTCAACAGTATCAATATCTGAATGCAGGTAAGCGACTTTTACACCATATTCTTTGAGATAAGATGTTAAATCCTCAGCCATACGTTTGGTCAAAGTAGTCACCAATACTCTTTCATCTAATTCCTTACGGATATTAATTTCAGAAAGAACATCATCAACCTGAGTCAAGACTGGACGAACTTCAATTTCAGGATCAATCAAGCCTGTCGGTCGCACAACCTGCTCCACAACCTGTTCCGATTTTTCCAGCTCATAGTTGGCAGGCGTCGCGCTCACATAAATCGTTGAAGGAATAATTCTTGCCCACTCTTCAAACTTCATTGGACGGTTATCCAGTGCACTGGGTAAGCGAAAACCATAGTTCACCAGATTTTCCTTACGTGAACGGTCACCTTTATACATTGCCCCTATTTGCGGAACAGTGACATGCGATTCATCAATAATCAACAATGCGTCATCTGGAACATAATCAAATAATGTCGGTGGTGCTTCACCCGCAGGACGACCTGATAAATGACGTGAATAATTTTCGATACCGTTGGTATACCCCAATTGTTGCATCATTTCCAGATCATAACGTGTACGTTGTTCAATGCGCTGTAACTCTATAAGTTTGTCATTTGTTTTAAAAAATTCTAGACGTTCTTTTAACTCTTCTTTAATCGTTCCAATCGCTCTTTCCAGATTATCCTTTGGTGTTACATAGTGACTTTTCGGATAAATCGTTACACGGGGGACTTTACGTGTCATTTTCCCCGTTAAAGGATCAAACCAGCGAATCGAGTCAACTTCATCATCAAACAATTCAATACGGATTGCATGCTGATCAGATTCGGCAGGGAAAATATCAATAATCTCACCACGAATACGATAAGTACCACGTAAAAACTCCAGTTCATTACGGGTATATTGCATTTCTACCAAACGACGAATAATGTCATCTCGATTAATGCGATCCCCTTCCACCACATGCAATAGCATACTCATATAGGCGTTCGGATCACCTAAACCATAGATAGCAGAAACTGATGCAACAATAATTGCATCGCGTCTTTCTAACAAGGCTCGTGTTGCCGATAATCGCATCTGATCGATATGATCATTGATTGCTGCATCTTTTTCTATAAACGTATCTGAGGATGGGACATAAGCTTCTGGCTGATAATAATCATAATAACTTACAAAGTATTCCACCGCGTTATTGGGGAAAAATGATTTAAATTCACCATATAGCTGGGCAGCAAGAGTTTTGTTATGCGCCATTACAATCGTGGGACGCTGTAACTGAGATATGACATTTGCCATGGTATAAGTCTTACCAGACCCTGTAACACCAAGTAAGAGTTGATCGTGATACCCCTTTTTTACACCTTGCACGAGCTTTTCAATTGCCTGTGGCTGATCTCCAGCAGGTTTGTAATGTGTGACAAGTTCAAAAGGTTGGTTATCGCTCACTGTCTTTCCTATAAATATGTTAGCTAAAGTTTAACAGATTTCAGTCATGCCCGTTATCTTTCACTTTTTCTTAATTGGGTATAATCACATATATTCAAGTATATTTCACTTGACCGCATCAGATTTCATATGCAACATAAAACATCACATACAGCTTGAAAAGTAATGCCATGACTTACCATTATCATGATGAAAGTATTATTAAAAGTTTACCCGAAGATACAGTATTTGTTTTTGGTAGTAATATGGCTGGAACTCATGCGGGTGGTGCTGCAAAAATGGCAGTGGAACACTTTGGAGCAGTTAAAGGAGTAGGACGTGGATGGGCTGGTCAAAGCTTTGCAATTCCTACCATGAATGAGCATTTGCAACAAATGCCGCTTTCCCAAATACAACACTATATTGAAGATTTTAAAATTTATACTAAAAACCATCCAAAGATGAAATACTTCATTACATCCATCGGGTGTGGTGTTGCAGGCTATAAAACTGAAGAAATTGCCCCGATGTTCAAAGGTATTTCTCACAATGTTATTTTCCCAATCTCATTTCGACCTTTTGTCGAGCGTACATTACCTAAACTAACGCAACATTTTATTCAAACACTCAATCAAGATGACATCTTTCAGCAAATTGATGACCACAGTTTCATTGAAAAATTAGACCTTTCTGATAATGAAAAAAGCCTTGTTACCATTTTATTGAATACACCGATGTATCCAACGGACAGTAATGGTCGTGATCGTGAATTTGAGATTCAGGATATTTTACATACTCTCAAATCCAAATTGCCAAATTTTGATTTAGCACCTGAACATACATTAATTTTTGGTGGTGTGATTTTGGCACTTATGGAGTTATATCATTTAAATGAGCAGGATATTATCGACCTATGGCTTGGGAAACGTGAACTCCTGGCACCTAAGGCAGCAAATAAAGCAAAGAAATAATTTTCTGTACCCTATTTTTAACTTTTTAGTTAACGCACCTTAGACGGAATACTTTTCAAATAGTTAGAAAAATATTTAATACCGACAAAAGTAAGTTTAAAAAAACAGGCATAAGCCTGTTTTTTATCTTTTACCCATTGAGCGACGTGTACCACGTGGCGGTGGCCAAGTCTTATCTGCATAATTTTCAGGTTTGGGACGTACTTGATTATGTGCAACATCATCCTGATTCTGTTCAGATGCTGGCATTGGAAAAGGTAACTTTACCAATGGCTTTTTAGAAGTAGGCTGCTGCTTACTCATACCATTTACTCAAACAACTTTCTGCCTATTCTAAAGTTTTTTATAAAATGATGCGAGAAAGTTCGCAAAACGTAACTGTTTTTATTTCAATTTCTTATAAAGATACATTTATTTGTCATTTTTAATTAATTAGTTCATTTTTTAAACAATAGAGTCTGCATTTTTAGGCTATGATAATGTGCTTTTTATTTTTTAATCCCTATAAGAAGGAATATTGCCGTGGACGTACGTCTTTCTGATCGTGTCAATGCCATCAAGCCGTCCCCAACACTTGCTGTAACCAACAAAGCAGCTGAATTAAAAGCTGCTGGTAAAAATGTTATTGGTCTGGGGGCTGGTGAGCCTGACTTTGATACTCCACAACATATCAAAGATGCAGCAATTGCTGCAATTAACAACGGTTTTACAAAATATACTGCTGTTGATGGTACGCCAGGTCTTAAAAAAGCAATTATTGCCAAATTGAAACGTGACAATAACCTTGAATACCAAGCCAACCAGATTCTGGTTTCTTGTGGTGGTAAACAGTCATTCTTTAACTTGGCATTAGCTTTGTTAAATAAAGGTGATGAAGTGATCATCCCTGCTCCATACTGGGTAAGTTATCCAGATATGGTAATCATCGCTGAAGGTACACCTGTTATCGTTAAATGCGGTGAAGAACAACGCTTTAAAATTACCCCTGCCCAATTAGAAGCTGCAATTACAGACAAAACTCGTCTTGTTGTATTGAACAGTCCTTCTAACCCTACTGGCATGATCTACACTAAAGCTGAACTTGAAGCTTTAGCTGAAGTTCTTCGCAAATATCCTGAAGTATTCGTTGCTTCTGATGATATGTATGAACCAATCCGTTGGGATGATGAATTCTACAACATCGCAACTGTAGCACCTGATCTTTATGACCGTGTTATCGTGCTTAATGGTGTATCTAAAGCATACGCAATGACTGGATGGCGTATTGGTTATGCAGCTGGTCCTGCAAAATTGATTGGCGCAATGAAAAAAATCCAGTCTCAATCAACTTCAAACCCAACTTCTATTTCGCAAGTTGCCGCTGAAGCTGCATTGAATGGCCCACAAGATGTCCTTCAGCCAATGATTGAAGCATTCCATCGTCGTCATGATCTTGTTGTAAATGGCTTAAATGACATCAAAGGGATTACTTGCCTACCTGCTGATGGTGCATTCTATGCTTATGCAAATATCCGCCCATTAATCCGTGCGAAAGGTTTAAAATCTTGCACAGAATTTTCAGCTTGGTTGCTTGAAGAAACTGGTGTTGCTGTTGTTCCTGGTGATGCATTCGGTTTAGGTGGTTATATGCGTATTTCTTATGCAACTGCTGATGAAGTACTGGTAGATGCGCTTGCTCGGATCAAAAAAGCAGCTGATTCTATCGAAGGTGTAGATGCCGCAATTGCTTCAATTGAAGCTGAAAAAGCTGCAAAATAATCTCCGTTAGTATAAAACCCGTCTAAATTGGCGGGTTTTTTTAACTTATTCATTCCCTGACTGAGAAAACAAAGCTACAACTTCAGCCTCAGTCATATGCTTTGTATGGTTTTTGAATGCGTAGAACTCAGGTTTATGATCAATATAAATTTCACTATCTAAATACAAATCTTCGATAGCAACATCCAGGGCAAACACATTTACATTGCAATATTCATTATTTTTCATTCGCCAGAATAATGATGTACCGCACTTTTTGCAAAAGCCTCTCTCTCCCCACTCAGATGAATCATATATACTCAGTGTAGAATCATTTTGGAAGGCTAAACTGTTAGGAACAATATCAATCGTCATCATGATTCCACTGGATTGCCTACGGCACATTGAACAATGACACACATGTACATCATAATTTAGCATCTCGACAGTAAATTGTGTCTTCCCACATAAACAATGCCCTTTCATCATTATTCTCCATATTATTTAAATTATCATCTAATCAAAAGCTTAAATAAGCTTTATGCAAATGTGATGACAAAATACCAAATCAGAAAACAGCACATTTTGAAACACATTCATCATTCAAAAAAAATTATTGATACATTAAAATAATAAAATACAATTACTTAAAATATGCAGAGTATTTTATGCGTTATAAAA
>NZ_OOGT01000049.1 GCF_900323515.1 Acinetobacter stercoris
TAACTTGATTTAAAAAAAACATTGGAAGGTAAAAAAACATTACCTAACAAAGCGTTTGCTGTTAAAATACGCGTGAGTTAAGATAAGCTATTCGCTCTTAAAAATTGAGTGTAAATTTACCGAATTACAACGGAAATTGTAAGTAATTTTGTCAATAATACACTTGATTAAAGTTATCAACCACTTGGAAAACATTTCAAGTGTTTGTATGATTCAAAGTGAATAGCTTAAAAAATAATACTGGGGTATAAAAAAACTATCTCAGGGAGCCAGAAATTTTAGGCTGAGCTTGAACAACAATTGTTATCTCTGGAGGATATCCATGAAATTGAGTCGTATCGCACTTGCTATGCTTGTTGCTGCGCCATTAGCTGCTGCTAATGCTGGTGTAACTGTAACTCCTTTATTAATAGGTTACACATTCCAAGATTCTGAACACAACAACGGTCGTGGTAACCTTCTTCAACCAGAACAAGGTCAAATGAAAGATGACTTGTTCGTTGGTGCTGCGCTTGGTGTTGAACTTACTCCATGGTTACAATTCGAAGCTGAATATAACCAAGTTAAAGGTGATGTTGAGAAAGCTTGGACAGGTGTTAATGGCAGTCCTATCCAAGGTGGTGAATATAAACAAGAACAAATCAATGGTAACTTCATCGTTACTTCTGATTTAATCACTAAAGATTATGACAGCAAATTCAAACCTTATGTATTATTAGGTGCTGGTCATTACAAATATAAATTCTCTGGTTTAAATAACCGTGGTGATCGTGGTAATACTGAAGAAGGTACTTTAGGTAATGCTGGTTTAGGTGCTTTCTGGCGCTTGAACGATGTATTGTCTCTACGTACTGAAGCTCGTGCTACATATAACATCGATGAAGATTTCTGGAACTATACTGCTCTTGCGGGTCTTAACGTAGTTCTTGGTGGTCACTTGAAGCCAGCTGCTCCAGTTGTTGAAGTTGCTCCAGTTGAGCCAGCTCCAGTTCAACCTGCTCCACAGCAATTGACTGAAGATCTTAACATGGAACTTCGTGTGTTCTTTGATACAAATAAATCAAATATCAAACCACAATACAAACCAGAAATTGCTAAAGTTGCTGAGAAGTTAAATGAGTACCCTAATGCGACTGCTCGTATTGATGGTCACACAGATAACACTGGTCCACGTAAGTTAAACGAACGTTTATCTTTAGCTCGTGCTAACTCTGTTAAATCTGCACTTGTTAATGAATACAACATCGATGCTTCTCGCTTGACTACTCAAGGTTTCGCATGGGATCAACCTATTGCTGACAACAAAACTAAAGAAGGTCGTGCTATGAACCGTCGTGTATTTGCTACTATCACTGGTAGCCGTACCGTTGAAGCACAACAACAAGCTCAATAATTTGAGTTTGTGATTAAAAAAGCGACTCTGATGAGTCGCTTTTTTTCTATATAAGAATAAATAAGTTTCACAGAAAATTTCTAATTATTTTTTGATTTTTAAAGTGTGGGGATATGAATAAAAGTATTTTATTTTTTATTTATTTAGGGGCAGTAATATTTGGCGGTTGTTCGAACGATTCAATTAACCGTACAGCAAGTGTAAGTCAAATTGAGTCTCAAAAAATAATTGGTGATTTGAGACGGGGAACGTCTGTTTATTTTGATACAAATTCAAGCGATGTTAATGAAAGTCATAAAGTCTATTTGCAGTTGGCAGCCAAAGTTCTAGCAGAAGATCCAAGAGTTTTTATTATTTTGACTGGGTATACAGATAATACTGGAACTGATGCAGTTAATAAACGTGTTTCATTTGCACGAGTCAATGCAGTAAGGCGTGAACTAATAGATCTATATCATGTTAATTCAAATCAAATTGTAACTAAGGGGGAGGGGGCAAATCATCCGATTGAAACCAATGAAACAGAGTCAGGACGTGCCAAAAATAGGCGAGTGGATTTGATTCTGAAAATTNGGTGATAAATGATAATTAGGTTTTTTGTTAAAACTTAGTTTATGAAATAAAAGATAAATTAATTAATTTTTAATTAAAAATATTGAAATTTTTGGAGGATTTCCNTGAAATTAACTCGAATCTCGCTAGCAATACTTGTTGCAGCACCATTCGTAGCAGTAAATGCCGGGGTGACAATAACACCATTATTAGTAGGTTATACGCATCAAGATACTGAACATAATAACAGTCATAATAATTTAATAGAGTCTTCTCAGGGTGAACTTAAAGATAGTTTATTTTTGGGAGCTGCTTTGGGCGTGGAGTTAAATCCATGGCTGAATTTTGAAGCAGAATATACTCATGCTAAAGACGATCTGGAATACTCTTCAGCAGTTAATGGTTCAACTTTTGCTGGTGAATATAAACAACAGCAAATTAACGGTAACTTTTTAGTCACTTCAGATCTGATTACTAAAAACTATGATAGTGCTTTAAAACCTTATGTACTATTAGGTGCTGGTCATTATAAATATAAGTTTTCCGACGGAGCTGATCGTGGCGAGCGCGGTAACACCGAAGAGGGAACTTTGGGTAATTTAGGTTTAGGAACATTTTGGCGCTTAAATGACGTTATTTCCTTACGTGCAGAAGCAAGAGCGACTTATAATATTGATGAGGATTTTTGGAATTATACGGCACTGACTGGATTAAATGTTGTATTGGGTGGGCATTTAAAACCTGCTAAGCCAATTATTGAAAAAGAGCCTATTGTGCAACAACCTAAAAAGAAAAAAACGGAGACACTGGAAGAGCCATTGAATTTGGAACTTCGAGTATTTTTTGATACCAATAAATCCAATATCAAACCTCAATATCAGCCAGAAATTGCGAAAGTAGCTGAGAAATTAAATGAGTTTACCAATGCAACTGCTCAAATTTCAGGGCACACGGATAATACAGGTCCACGTAAGTTGAATGAGCGTTTATCACTGGCTCGGGCAAATTCTGTTAAATCAGCACTAGTGAATCAATACAACATTGATGCATCTCGTTTGACAACACAAGGTTTTGCATGGGATCAACCAATTGCAGATAACAAAACCAAAGAAGGCCGTGCCTTGAACCGTCGAGTTTTTGCGACCATCACTGGTAGCCGTACGATTATTGTGAGCCAAGGTGAATAATTTTTAAAATTTAAAAAGCGTCTCAATTGAGACGCTTTTTAAACTAAAGTAAATATTATGAGATATATTAATCTTTGATGCATAAAACTTGTTTTAATGTGTGTACAACGTCAATTAAGTCGTCATGACCTGATGAATATCTTTGGTATAAAAAACTAGCTGATATTAGGTTGCTTTTGCATTTGGATATTTATATTGAGTAGTATCCGTGAGTTAATATTTGCTGATTTTAAACGAAATATTTTCCTGCATTCAGCATAATATTCTCCTAAATGATCTGTATAAGTCATTGAAGATTATTGTATGTTTTATGACCTGAATGTTTTGTTAATGGTTTTAATATGGGGTGAGTACTCAGAGGGTAAAAGCAACCCGAAGGTTGCTTGGGTTTTACTTTATTCTTTATCTACATTAACCGGTTTTACGTCCATTTCAGTGTAGGAAATGAGTTTTGTTTTATGTTTCCACTTATATCCAAGCCAGATTACAAGGAATAGTGGAATACTGATATAGGTTGATAGCAATCCTAACCAGTCGATTTTTCCGCCTAAAACAGCTTGATAATTCTGACCAAGAATGATGATTGAACAGAGAATAAAAGCAAACCATGGTGCAAATGGGAAAAATTTTGCTTTATATGCTAAATCTTCCACTTTGTATCCTTGAGCAATATAGCCTTTGCGGAAGCGATAATGTGAAATAGCTATACCTAACCATACGATAAATCCACACATCCCTGACATATTGAGTAGCCAGTTGAATACTTCTTTTTCACCAATAAAGGTTGTTAAAAAGCACAAAGCGGCGATCGCTGTAGTTGCATAAAGTGCATTCATTGGAACGCCACGACCATCCAGTTTTGCGAACCATTTAGGTGCATGACCTTGTATTGCCATACCAAACAGCATACGGGTGGATGAATACATACCTGAGTTACCAGCAGAAAGAATCGCTGTTAAAATGACCGCATTCATCAGACTTGCTGCAAAAGCAAAACCAACTTTTTCATAAAGTAAAGTAAATGGTGACAGAGCAATATCTCCATCACCCGCAGCAGCACGAAGCAGATTTGGATCGTCATATGGTACAAGAGTACCGATAATGAAAATACAAACGATATAGAATAAAAGAATACGCCAGAAGATCTGTTTAATCGCTAGTGGGATAGTCTTTTTAGGATCTTTGGATTCACCAGCAGCAACACCAACCATCTCGGTTCCCTGAAATGAGAATCCTGCAATCATGGCCACGCCAATAAGTGCCTGAAAACCTCCAACAAAAGGTGCATCTTTATATGTCCAGTTACCAAAAGTCGCAACACCTGGTGTCATCATGATCTTAAAGATGGTTGCCATGCCGATAATAATGAAAGCAATAATAGCAATGACTTTAACCATGGAGAACCAGAATTCACTTTCACCAAAGCCTTTTACAGTTAAGGCATTAATTGTAAAAATGATCACTAGAAATACTGCACTCCACCAAAAACCTGGTACATCAGGAAACCAGAATTTCATGATGAGTTGAACTGCAACAAGTTCAAAAGCAACAGTAATAGCCCAGTTATACCAATAATTCCAACCTAAAGCGAAACCGAAGCCTTCCTCTACATATTTATTTCCGTAGGTAAAAAATGCTCCAGAAGTTGGATTGTGGGTAGCAAGTTCACCAAGACTTGTCATCAAGAAATAAATCATGACACCAATAAGAGCATAAGCAAGCAGAGCTCCACCGGGACCAGCATTTGCGATGGTTGAACCTGACGCAAGGAATAAACCTGTACCAATAGAACCGCCAATGGCAATCATATTAAGATGTCGAGCCCCAAGCTTACGCTTGAGTTTCGGATGATTAGTTTCGCTCATTGCGATTCCTTAACAATATTTTTATTCAGCACAGGCATACATCACCTTAAAGCCTTGTTCATCAGTTTTAATTTTACAATGACCAAAGCGCTGTTCGATTAAAACCGGATAGTTTAAAAAACGGTTGGCAACAATCCACAACTCTCCACCAGATTTTAAATGGGCTTTAGCATGTTCACATAAAGCTTCACTTGCATCGTAATTGGTATGAATACCTTGGTGAAATGGGGGATTACTAATAATTGCATCAAGTTCATTTGTTGCATCATTAAAGCCAGAAACTGCTTGTATAACAAGCTGTTGATCTGAAATACCATTCGCTTTAAAAGTCATTTTTGTTGATGCCAATGCAAATGCATCTACATCTAGTGCATGAATGATATTACTTGGATTTAATTTTGCCAAATAACATCCGATGATTCCTGCACCACAGCCAAAGTCGGCAAGTTTACCTGATTTTACATGTGCAAGGTAAGGGAGTAAGACAGAAGTTCCGATATCTAAATGATCTTGACTGAATACTCCAGGTAGTGCACAGACTTTTAATATCTGGTTATTTACTTGAACTTCATAGCTTTTTAACCATGATTCAAGTGGTTTTAATTGTTCTGTACGTTCAAGGCGAAGTTGCCAGAATTGGCAATGTCTTGCACTATCGAGTTTAACGGTTTTACCAAAAGCCTGTAGCTGTTTTGCCGCACGCTCAATCCCGCCCTTTTTCTCTCCGACAAGAAAGATGGATTGTCCAGCTTCAAAATGGCTTACAACATTATGTAAGATATAATTGAGTAACTCTTTAGATTTAGGAGTAAAAATAATAACCTGGTCAAATTTGGCCTGAGGGAATTCTATCGAGAAATGGCTTTGAATATTAATGTTGAGATGTGCCTGATGATCAGAAAAATTCCATGTCCAGACACTTGCATTAACCAGACCATCCAGGTGATGCACCAATTGATCAGCTGGTGCATTGATCAGGAGGACTTGGCCTTTGAGATAGTCTTTTTGTCTGATGACAACTTCACTTCTAGGATCCATGGGCATAACTCTTTAAGATAAAAGAAGCCCAGTTGTAAAACTGGGCATGAATATGGAGCAATTATAATTATTTTTTAGTTTCTGGGAGAATTAGATTTAAAATTAATGCAGCTATACCACCAGTTGCAACGCCTGAACTAAAAATATTACGAGGCAATTCAGGTAGATGCTCCAAAATTTGTGGAACCTGAGCAACACCTAGACCAAGTGCCAGTGAGATCGCAATAATTAATAGTGCACGACGATCAAGCTGGATTCCGGACAGAATATTGATTCCTGATGCAGCTACAGCACCGAACATCACCATGACAGCACCACCCAGAACAGCCTGTGGGACAGCCTGAATGACTCCAGCAACTGCAGGGAATAGCCCCAGAATGATCAACATGATTGCAATCCAAATACCGACATAACGACTTGCAACACCAGTGAGTTGAATCACACCATTATTTTGTGCAAATACAGAACTTGGGAAAGTATTGAAAATCCCTGCCAAGAATGAGTTTGCTCCATTGACCAAGACACCACCTTTGATGCGCTCCATCCAGACAGGACCATTTACAGGTTGATTGGAAATTTTAGACGTTGCTGTTACGTCACCAATTGCTTCTAGAGAAGTCACAAGATAAATGAAAGCCATTGGAATAAACAAACTCCAAGAGAAACTGATTCCAAAATGCATAGGGCTAGGCACCTGAACAAGTGGAGCATCATTTAAACCATCAAAGTTTAAATGTCCCATGAAACCAGCAAGAATATAACCGATGACCAAAGCAATCAGAATTGCAGAACTTTTTACCCAAACAATCCGAATACGGTTTAAAAGGATAATAATTGCCAGTACACTACAAGACATAATGAGGTTGTCAGCACTGGCAAAGCTTTGATCTTTCATGGCTTCATAGCCACCACCCATACTAATCAGGCCTTCCTTAATCAAGGTGAGACCAATGAGTAATACAACAATACCTGTAACCAGAGGTGTAATGAGTTTTTCAACCCATGGTAAAATTCGGGATACTCCCATCTCAATAAATGAGCCGGCAATTACAACACCAAAAATGGCAGCCATAACCTGATTAACAGGAGTACCTGATGCAACCATTGCACTGCCGATACCAATCAGGGGACCAATAAAGTTAAAACTTGTTCCTTGAACTATAAGTAAACCTGCACCAAAAGGACCTACTTTTTTACATTGTAAAAAAGTTGCGACACCAGAAATTACCAGGGACATAGATAAAATCATGTTGGTATCTTGTTTAGAAACACCTAAAGCCAAGCAGATAAGCAAGCCAGGAGTGACGATCGGAACAATGATGGCAAGCAAGTGTTGCAGTGCAGCAAAAAATGCAATGAAAGGTTTTGGTTTATCGTTCAAACCATATACAAGATCGATAGATTTTGATTGATCAGGAGAGGTATTTGTATCGGACATTGAGGATAGGATAGCGACAAGGTAGAGCTATTCTAATCGAGTTACACTACTTTACAAAACGAAAAACATGCGATTAATCAAAAAAACTTGTAACTGTCAATAAAGTGTCACTACTCAAAGGCATCATTTTTTTGTATAATTTGCCCTCAAATTTTAGGCGTATCGAAATTCATGTCAGATATTAAGAATCTCCGCAACATCGCAATTATTGCGCACGTTGACCACGGTAAAACAACTCTAGTCGATAAACTTTTACAACAATCAGGTGCACTCGGTGATCGCGCGGGCGAAATCGAACGTGTCATGGACTCGAATGCGCTCGAAAGTGAACGTGGTATTACTATTCTCGCGAAAAACACCGCGATTACCTGGTTAGACAAGCGTACTGATACAACTTACCGTATCAATATCGTGGACACACCGGGACATGCTGACTTCGGTGGAGAAGTTGAACGTGTAATGTCGATGGTTGACTGTGTTCTTCTTCTTGTCGATTCACAAGAAGGTCCAATGCCGCAAACTCGTTTCGTAACCCAAAAAGCTTTTGCTCGTGGTTTGAAACCAATTGTAATTATTAACAAAGTTGATAAACCAAGTGCTCGTCCAGATTGGGTTATTGATCAAGTATTTGATTTGTTTGATAACCTGGGTGCAACTGATGAACAGTTGGATTTCCCGATCGTTTATGCATCTGGTTTACGTGGTGTCGCGGGTCCAGCTCCTGATGAACTTGCTGAAGACATGACACCATTGTTCGAGACAATTGTAGATATTGTAGAGCCACCAGCAGTTGATGTTGATGGTCCATTCCAAATGCAAATTTCATCACTTGATTACAATAGTTTCGTAGGTGTAATCGGTGTTGGACGTATTCAACGCGGTTCTGTAAAAACCAATACTCCTGTTACAGTGATTGATAAAGAAGGCAATACCCGTAATGGCCGTATTTTGAAAATCATGGGTTACCATGGTCTGGAACGTGTTGATATTGAAGAAGCTTCTGCAGGTGACATCGTATGTATCACTGGTATTGATGCGTTAAACATTTCCGATACGATTTGTGATCCGAAAAATGTTGAAGCCTTACCAGCATTGTCAGTTGATGAACCTACTGTTTCAATGACTTTCCAGGTTAATAACTCACCATTTGCTGGTAAAGAAGGTAAGTTTGTAACATCACGTAATATTCGTGAACGTCTTGATCGTGAATTGATTCATAACGTAGCACTACGTGTTGAAGATACAGATAGCCCAGACCGTTTCAAGGTATCTGGTCGTGGTGAACTTCACCTTTCAGTACTGATTGAAAACATGCGTCGTGAAGGCTTCGAGATGGGAGTTTCCCGTCCGCAAGTGATCATGAAAGAAATCGATGGTGTTAAGCAGGAGCCATATGAAAACGTAACTTTCGATGTTGAAGAGCAACATCAGGGTGCGATCATGGAGCAAATGGGTAACCGTAAAGGTGAACTGACAAATATGGAAGTAGATGGCAAAGGTCGTATCCGTATTGAGGCAACCGTTCCTTCGCGTGGCTTAATTGGTTTCCGTTCAGAATTCTTGACATTGACTTCTGGTACAGGGATCATGACTTCAAGCTTCTCGCATTATGGTCCTGCTAAGCAAGGTACTGTTGCGAAACGTCAAAATGGCGTATTGATTTCTATGGTTCAAGGCGTTTGTCTGGGTTATGCATTGTTCAGCCTACAAGAACGCGGTCGTTTATTTGCTGAACCACAGCTTGAAGTATATGAAGGTATGCTTGTTGGTATTAACTCACGTTCTGATGATATGGTCGTGAACCCAACCAAGGCTAAACAGTTAACTAACGTTCGTGCATCTGGTACAGATGATGCGATTATTCTTACACCAGCAATTAAATTTACGCTTGAACAAGCACTTGAATTTATTGAAGATGATGAATTGGTTGAAGTTACTCCAAAATCAATCCGTCTTCGTAAGAAATATTTGACCGAAAACGAACGTAAACGTGCTTCACGTGGTATCTAATTCAATTTAATAAATTGAATCTATAAGCTTTCTAGGAAAACCGCAATTCTAAATGTATTGCGGTTTTTTTATGAATGTAACAAAAATATATTGGAATTTTCTTAAAACAGAGTACATTAGGCGGAAATGAATATACAAAAAATAATGTATAGTTCGTCACACAAAAAATAGAGAAGTTAGTCAGGCTTGGAGTAACGCATGAGCATAGTGCAAGAATTTAAAGAATTTGCTGTAAAAGGTAACATGATGGACATGGCAATCGGTGTCATCATCGGTGGAGCTTTCGGTAAAATTATCGACTCTTTGGTGAAAGATATCATTATGCCATTAATTACTGTTATTACTGGTGGTGGTGTTGATTTCACTCAAAAGTTTTTTGTTTTGGGCGATAACCCGAATAACCTTCAATCACTTGATGAGTTAACCAAGGCGGGCATTAATGTCTTAACTTATGGTAATTTTATTACGATTTTCCTCAACTTCCTGATTTTGGCCTGGGTCGTTTTCCTTATGGTTAAAGTTATTAACCGTCTTCGTAAACCAGAAGAAGCTGCACCAGCTGCAACTCCTGAAGATATTGAATTATTACGTGAAATTCGTGATGAGTTGAAACGTCGTCCTCAGGCATAATCAAGCTAGGGATTTGAACGGCACTCTTTTAGTGCCGTTTTTTTAACACTAGAAAATAATTTACAATATAAAAATCAACCGAACTAAATGGGTAATACGGATACCATCATGAAAAAGAGATGGATATGGATGTTGGGTTTATGTTTACAGTCTTGTTCCAATGAACACCAACAACCATCTGATCAATTACAGCAAAAAGCTGTACCAAATAAATATCAGGAAAGTTATCTGTCCCCAGATCAGATGCCAAATGAAAAAACACAGTACTTAAAAATGCTGACGCAGGATATGCCAGATAACCAAAGATTATTGGATGAGCTTGATACAACATTAAAGGCTGAAAACTTTATACTTGAAACTGGTTCGGATCTTCATCAGTGGGTATTAAAGGATTGTGACTCCAATAAAATAATCCAGCTTGATGGTGAGGGAATGAGACGGTATTCCATTTCCAGTACAGAATCGATGCCTGATCATCCGAATACTTACCCAGAATTTACCTTATTGGTTTTCGAATTTCCTGATACGGTTACATCAAAATCAAATGCACGAATTTTGAATGCAGCTTTACAGTCCGGAGGCGCCACATGTAACGGAAAATCTCCAAACATAATTGCTGAAAATGGTCGTGAAATTTTTTATTTCACAACCTATGATGTTAAATTTACACCATATATTCAGCAATATGCGCAATTTGTTCAAAAGGTGAAAGTATCCTGACTTTTCTAATTAATTTATTAAAAAATGTGATGGATGATGAGAGCATTTGCACTTGTTATCCAATAAAAACTACAAAAGAATGTTCTGGTCTATTTATCTAGTTGAGAAATGAGTTTATGAATCAGTTGTTTATTTATGGAACGCTTTGTCCAAATCGTGAAAATGCACATATTCTGGAAAAAATAGGTGGTAGTTTTACAAAAGGCTATGTGCATGGGACTGTGCATGTCCTGAGTTGGGGACCAGATTTGGGATTACCAGCGATCATATTAAATGAACAAGACCCTAAAGTAGAGGGATATTTTTTCAGTACTGACAAATTAGCTGATCACTGGCAAATGCTCGATGATTTTGAAGGCTTTCAGTATCAAAGAGTAAAAGTTGAGGGTTGGACAGAGTCAGGGGAGCGTATGGAAGCATGGGTTTATGCCATGAGAGAACTGCAAAATCCAGAATAGACCCAGTTAGAAATCCATCCTGAATTTGATTTCCAATAGATGAAATCCGAACTGGCTTTTCACAGGGCCATGGAGAACACGTTCTGCGCCAGAAAAAACTAATTTATCAATGACAGGAACAAGTTGTCCTTTTTTCACTTCACCTAATTCTCCACCACGTTTTGCTGAATTACAGGTAGAGAACTGTTTCGCTATTTTATTAAAATCAGCACCAGAAAGAATTTTCTGCTTGAGTTGCTCTGCCAAAGTCTTATCTTTAACTAAAATGTGTCGAACAATAGCAGTTTTCATTTGTGCTTACCTCGCTGTATCTTTGTTGCTGTATCTGCAGCATTTACTTTTCTTAGCGGTTGGCATTGTGGACAAAACACGCTTGCTCTTTGACCGAGTTTGATATTTTCGAGAGTTGTTTCGCAATTTATGCACATTTCTCCTGCACGACCATAGGCGAGTAAGGTTTGTTGAAAGTAGCCATTTTCTCCCATCGCATTGCTATAGTCACGCAATGAAGACCCACCAAGTTCAATTGCAAATTTCAAAATTCGTTTAATTTCTACAACCAGTTTTTCAATTTGCTCAAAACTTAATGACGAAGCAGGCTGGGCGGGATGAATGCCTAAATTAAACAAGCTTTCAGTTGCATAGATGTTGCCAACACCAACCACAATATGATTATCCATTACTGCAACTTTTATGCCGACATGCTTGTTTTTTAGTTTTTCGGCAAGATAATTTGCGTTAAATGCATCACTCAAAGGTTCAGGACCTAGGGTATCAATGAGTTTTGACTGACTATTTTCATCTAGCCATAGTATGCATCCGAAGCGACGTGGATCATGATAACGAAGTTCAGTATCTTCGAATTGAATAACGAGATGATCATGTTTTCTGAGTTCAGTATTTTTGTCACATAACCTAAAACTACCAGACATTCCTAAATGCCAGAGCATGGTATTTTGTTCAAACTCAGCCAAAATATATTTTGAACGACGTGATAAATTGAGTAATTTTTGCCCTTGTAATTGAGTGATGTTTTGGGGTATATCCCAGCGTAACCTGGATTCCCTGACTTTAACGGAAATCACCTTTTGATGAATGAGAGGTAATAAACTGTTTTTAGTCGTTTCAACTTCGGGTAATTCAGGCATAAAAATCTCAGAAGTATTTTAAATCATTCGATTCATTATTTTATGCAAGAAAGTTGACACTATAAAGTTTTAATGGAAATTAAATTGAATCTCAAGGGTTAAAACACATGAAAAGTAAAGTAAAATCTTAAAATTAAAATAATGAATGATTATTCATTATTTGGTATATTATGTTTTGTTGCTTAATTTATCATCATGTTAAAAACATAAACAGTCACTTGAGTCAATGAACAATTTGACAGGAAAAGCTGCACCAAGGAAGGCAGTCTGGCAATGAAAATAAAATCCATTTGAATGATTCAAACATGATTTATTTTATTGACTGACAAAATAATGAGACGGTGAAAAGGAGTTTTCTTGCTGAAGGTATGATGAAAAATTGTCAGATTTATCTCATACCTTCCAATTGCGATAGACAGGATTGAGTTGTTGATTTATCTCGTATTTGGGTAAAGCAGGAAAGCATTTTGAAGGGAAACACATTTTTCATTTAGGCTTAATTATGAATAAAAGAATCGTTTATCCAGTATTAGCATGCATTACATTAGGGATATCTAACCAGGCTTATTCAGAAAGTGCTTTTGATCCAGATGGACAATACTTGTTTGGTGACTGGAATGGGAAAAGGGCAGAGCTCGAGAAGAAAGGTATAAAATTTGATGCCAATATTTCTCTTGATACAGCTTACCTAGCTGATGGTGGGCGTAATTCTGGTGATGAACCAACATATGCCAGTCAATTATGGCTAGGTTCTACATTCGATATGGAAAAACTTGCAGGGTGGAATGATACAGTTGTACGAGCCATCATAACTGCGCGTCAGGGACAAAGTACATCTATCCGTGATTTACAGGATCCAGCAGCACCACAGTTTGCCAATGTTCAGGCGAACTATGGTCGTGGTAATACCAAAAGCCGCTTAAGTGAGCTCTCCATTGAAAAAAACTTTATGGACAAGGCCTTAAGCATCAAAGCAGGCCGTTTGGGACTTGGAACTGACTTCAATCTGATGGCATGTGATTTCCAGAGTACAGCCTTTTGTTCAGCTCAAAATGGTAAATGGGCAGGTGGAATTTGGTATAACATTCCCGTATCACAATGGGGGGCGAGGGTAAAATATCACATCACACCAGAAGTATTTACACAAATAGGTGTTTATCAATATAACCCTAAAAATGCAAGAGAGGGGCAAGGTTGGACTCTGAATTTTAAAGGTGATGATGGTATTACAATACCAGTGGAAGCCGTGTGGCAACCTAAACATGGATTGAATAATTTACCAGGAAGCTATCGTATCGGCGGGATGTATAACACAGCAGATAGCCCTAAAAATCAATTCGATGTCAAAACAGGACAGGGTGAAGATCATACTTATGCGATCTGGTTTTCATTTGAACAGCAATTAACCAGTGTAAATGGTGGTAAACGGGGTTTACATAGTTTTGGTAACTTCACCTTTCATGATGATATTACCAATAAAATCACAGATACCCAGCAGCTTGGGCTAAAGTACATCGGTTTGTTTGATTCACAACCTAATGATACATTGGGCTTGGGGATGAATCGCGTCGGTGTGAATGATCGTTATAGAGATGTTCGGCCAGTGCTCAATGAAAGTGCAGAATATAATATAGAGCTTAACTATACTTATAATGCAACAAAATGGTTAAGTTTTCGTCCAAATATTCAATACGTGATTAATCCTGGTGCAACCAGTCGAGTTGATGATGGATTGGTATTGGGGCTAGGAACGAAGCTGGTTTTCTAACATTAAATATAAAAAAACTGGGTAAGGATGCCCAGTTTTTTATTTTAAGCTGAATAAGCCGAAGAGCACTTTTAAAGTATCAATAAAAACATCATGATAGTGAATTATGGCTATTTAAATTAAAAATGTATTTTAAAATATCGGATGCAATTTTTACTAAACAAAGGTTTATCAATTAGATAGTTTATTAATAACTTTAAGTTTTCAAACTTATAAAAATTAGAAGATAGAGAAAAGTAAAAAAAATATGTAATTTTCTCGTTAATTCGATGTATAGCCATAGCAAAAAGCTAAGCAAATACTGACTTTGCAGGGGGATTGGAATATGAATTTTCACATATTTTATTTGAGTGAAAATTTATTTTTAATCTAATAGATGATTGTTTGCATAAAAGTGAATTTATGCCTTTTGAGTTTTCTATGAAAAAAACAGCTTTATCCATGTTAGCCGTTACGGTTGCAACACTTATGTCTCAGGTTCACGCAGAAAAGGCGTTTGATTTGAATGGTCAGACGTTAACTGGAGATTGGAATGGAACACGCACAGAGTTAGCAGATAAAGGAATTAAATTTGATGCCAATATTGCAACAGATGGATCATATTTGGCAGATGGAGGATATGATCCAAAAGGTTCACCTACATTTGCAATGCAGGCTTTGGTTGGTACAACTCTGGATATGGGGAAGTTGGTGGGGTGGAGTGGTACAACCTTTCGTATGGCCGTAACGGCACGACAAGGTGAAAGTACAACACTTCGTGGTATTCAGGACCCGGCAGCTCCACAATTTGCCAACTCTCAGGCCAATTATGGTCGAGGTAATACAGGTACACGTTTGAGCGAATTCTATATTGATAAGCATTTTGATTCGGGTCTAGGTATTCGGGTTGGTCGTATGGGGCTTGGAACTGAATTTAACGTGATGGCATGTGATTTTCAGGGGAATGCATTTTGCGCCGCACAAATGGGGAAATGGCAAGGCAAGCTTTGGTACAACACACCTGTATCTCAATGGGGAGCACGTGTGAAATATCAATTGAACCCTGAGCTTTTTGGACAGGTTGGTGTGTTTGAATATAATCCTGACAATGCTCTTGAAGGTAAAGGCTGGAATCTGGGGACTAAAAATGCGGATGGCGTGAATGTTTTAAGTGAGATCGTTTGGTCACCTGAAAAAGCATTTAATAACTTACCTGGAAGCTATCGTTTTGGTGTGTTGTATAACACAGCTGATGATCCGAAAAATCAATATGATGTCGCTTATAAAGCAGGTACTGTAGGAGAGGATCGCTCTTATGGCGGGTGGATTACTTTTGAGCAACAACTGACTTCTACAGGTACAGGGCGCCGTGGTTTACACAGTTTTGGTAACTTCACATTTCATGATCGTACAACAACTCAGGTTGATAATTCACAGCAACTTGGTCTGAAATATATTGGTTTGTTTGATAGTCATCCAAATGATATTATTGGTTTTGCTGTCAACAGAGTTCACGTTAATAACCGTTATCGTGATATTAAACCACTTTTGAATGAAAATGCTGAATACAATATGGAATTGAATTATTCATATTATCCAGCGAAATGGTTCATGCTTCGCCCACTCCTTCAATATGTTATTCATCCAGGTGCGACAAATAAAGTTGATAATGCCTTGGTGATCGGGTTGGGCTCAAAAATTATTTTCTAATAAAAGGAAACGCTATGCAGAGTATTATAAGATTTAAAAAATTCCATTTTAATTCCTCATTACTCTGCTTAACAGCGTGTATATGCCAAAATTTATATGCTGAATCAGAAGTCCAGTCTCCTGTTCAGCAGCTTCCAACGATTACCGTTGAGGCAACACGTACAGATACTTCTTATATGCAAACACCAGCATCTGTTTATCGGGTAGATGCGCCGAATCAGCAAAATTCTCTAGATGTGAATTTGACAGAGGTGATTAAGGGTATTCCAAGCTTACAGATCAATAATCGTGAAAACTATGCACAGGATTTACAAATCTCAATGCGTGGATTTGGTGCCAGATCAACGTTTGGTGTGCGCGGGATTCGCATTTATGTCGATGGTATACCTGCAACTATGCCAGACGGTCAGGGGCAAACTTCAAATATTGATTTGGGAAGTCTGGATCATTTAGAAGTTTTAACAGGTCCATTTTCATCTTTGTATGGCAATTCATCGGGCGGTACGATTTTAACATCGACTAAAGAAGGGCAAGGTAAGGATTCTATTGAACTCAGTTATGCAGGTGGGGAGAATAAAAAGAATCACATTGGGCTTATTTTACAAGGTGGTTCAAAAAATCAATATGAACCTGCTTATGTCATAAGTTCTTCTTATTTTGATACAGATGGTTATCGTGATCACAGCTCTGCTCATAAAGTTTTGAATAATGCCAAATTGACATGGAATCTGGACGATGGTTCAAAAATTAACTGGGTGACTAACTATGTAAAAATTGAGGCAGATGATCCTGGTGGTTTAACCCGCAAGGATTGGAAAAGCAATCCAAAACAGGTTGCAGGTAATGTGTCTCTATATAATGCCAGAAAGGAAATCGAGCAAACTCAATCAGGTGTAACTTGGGATAAGCCGCTAGATGATAAAAATAGCCTTTATGGAATGGCATATATCGGTCAGCGCTCAGTTACTCAATATCAGTCAATTCCTAAAATCACTCAAACCAAACCTACAACGCCATATCAGGCGGGTGGAGTTATTGATTTTGATCGTACTTATTATGGTGCAGATTTTCGCTGGACAGGCAAAAACTTATTGCCAAATACCAAATTTAGTGCAGGTTTAGCTGTTGATGGTATGAATGACGATCGTAAGGGATATAACAATTTTTCGGGTGATACACTGGGGGTTAAAGGTGATTTACGTCGGGATGAAGATAATACCCTATGGAGTTTGGACCCTTATCTACAGGCATCTTGGAATTTTTTACCAGCATGGACTTTAGATGCAGGTCTTCGTTACAGTAATGTCCATTTTAAATCAGAAGATCACTATATCATTGGAGAAAATGGTGATAATAGCGGTAAAACCAACTATGACAAGGTCTTACCATCAGCTGCATTGAGCTGGCAGATTATTCCTGAATTGATGGCTTATGTCAGTTATGCCAAGGGATTTGAAACACCTACATTTACAGAAATGTCTTATGCGCCACAAGGTGTTAATGCAGCAAATGCATTTAACCTTCAACCTGCAACCAGTGATACGTATGAAGCTGGATTAAAATCTTCAAATATACTCGGTGATTTCACACTAGCTGTATTTGATGTCAAAACTAAAGACGATATTGTTTCTGCCGGGAGTGATGGTGGCCGAGCAACCTTTAGAAATGCAGATAAAACGGAACGTAAGGGTGTCGAATTCACGTGGAACAAAAACCTATGGCGTGACTTATATGCACGCGCAAGTTATAGCTATTTAGATGCTAAATTTGATGCTGCTATACCAGAGCTTGGTAGTGTCGCAGGTATTCCAGCAGGAAATTACATTCCAGGTGTTGCAAAAAATCAGGCATTTGCAGCTTTAACTTGGCAGCCAAAACAAGGCATGTATGCTGGTTTTGATGCACGTTATTCTGACAAGATTTATGTCAATGATACTAATTCAGAGAGTGCACCAACTTATACAATTTTTTCAGCCAATATTGGTTATTTATGGCAAAGAAATGACTGGAAAATTAATACATTTGCTCGTGTAGATAATCTGTTTGATAAAAATTATGTTGGTTCAGTGATTGTAAATGAAAGCAACGGTCGTTACTTCGAACCTGCTGAAGGACGTAACTTTAGTGCGGGATTAAGTATTGCTAAACAATTTTAAGTAAGAGGATGGAGATAAAATGGCAAAACTATTTGAACAGATTCAATTTGGTTCTCTTACATTGAATAATAAAATTGTGATTGCACCTATGTGTCAGTATTCGGCAACAGATGATGGTGAAATTACATATTGGCATGAACAGCAATGGGCAAATTATGCTTTGTCAGGAGCAGGTTTATGCATCATTGAAGCTACTGCTGTACAGGCTCAAGGTCGTATTAGCTTTGCTGATGTCGGACTTTGGAATGATGTGCAACGTGATCAGATCAAGACTCTTCTAGGCAAAGTAAAGTCTATTTCTCCAATGCCATTTGGCGTTCAGCTTGCGCATGCCGGGCGAAAAGCATCAACTGACAAACCTTGGTTAGGAAAAGGGCAAATCAAACCTGATGAGCGACATGGTTGGCAAACGGTTTCTGCCAGTGAGATTGGGTTTAATCCTGAGGATGTACCTCCACATGCGCTGAGTATTGATGAAATCAAACAGATTCAGCAAGATTTTGCACTTGCTGCAAAACGTGCTGTAGATGCCGGTTTCGATATCATTGAAATCCATGGTGCGCACGGTTATCTCATGCATCAATTCCTTTCACCATTGTCTAATCATCGCAATGATGAATATGGTGGTTCACTAGAAAATCGTATGCGTATGCTTCTAGAAACATTTTCAGCCATGAAGGAAGCTGTTCCAGATCAGTATCCAATAGGTGTCCGAATCTCTGCAACAGACTGGATGGATCAGGAAAATGGCTGGAATGTAGAATCAAGTATTGAACTGTCAAAACGTCTTGAAGATCTTGGTGCGGTTTATATCCATGTTTCAAGTGGTGGTTTGCATGCACAGCAGGCGATAAAAATTGCTCCGAATTATCAGGTTCCTTTTGCCGCAGCAATCAAACCTCATGTGAATGTTCCTGTGATAGCCGTAGGTTTAATTACTGAAGCAGAACAAGCAGAAGAGATCTTGTTAAAAGGTGAAGCTGATGCAATCGCGCTTGCCAGAGCTATTTTATATGATCCACGTTGGCCTTGGCATGCAGCGGCAAAACTTGATGAAAAAATTGCAATAGCACCACAATATTTACGTTGCCAGCCTCATGGTTTAAAAGACCTATTTAGCGAATTTTAATAAAAAAGTATGCTTTAAAAGTATTTAATTTTTACAGGAATACATCTTAGGATGTATTTCTGTTTTTATTTTTAAAATGATAAGGATATCCGGAAATGGTACTTACGGTAATTTTACCTATTTTTATGTTGCTATTTTTAGGCTATATCAGTGTCAGATTCAATTTAATAACAAAAGACCAGATAACTGCTTTGAGTGCATTTGTAATTAAAATATCTTTACCTGCACTTCTCTTACATGCTTTAGCTTCGAAAGATTTACATGAGATCTGGTATCCCTCATATTTCTTTGTATATGCGGGTGTTTCACTGCTGTTATATTTTTTCACGTTATTATTATATTTGAAATTTTTTAAGAATAATCTAACCCATTCTGCTGTACTGGCGATGGGTGGTTCTATGTCAAATACAGGCTTTATTGGTGCTGCTATTTTGACATTATTAATGGGAACTCAATCTACGATTTATATTTCTTTGACTCTGATTGTTGAAAATGTGCTGATCGTGACTCTGATGCTGGCTTTTGCAGAGGCTGGTTTACAATCACATCAGAATATCGGAAAACTGATACAGGAAACGCTGTTAAAATTATTGAAAAATCCTGTAATTGTATCTGTAATTTTAGGAATTATTTGCGCTGCTTTTGGTATCCGTCTACCTAAACTGTTTGATCAGGCTTTGGAAATGCTTGGTAAAACAGCTTCACCAATTGCATTATTTGTGATTGGAGGCGGTTTAGTCGGGTTAAGCATTCAGTCTGTGAGTGTACAAAGTTTTGTACTGGTTTTTCTGAAAATTATCATCATGCCATTGTTGGTCTTTACGGGGCTTTCAATGCTACCAAACGTAACGACTGACATGTTATATGCGGGTACCATTATTGCTGCATTACCTATGCCTGCAGCTTTCGGAATTTTTGGGCATATTTATAATTTGAATGAAAAGACGCTTACACCACTTATGATGAGTACTTTTTTAGGTTTTTTTGTAGTAAGTGCGCTGATTGCGCATTGGTGGTGATACAAAAAAAGCCCCAATCAGTATTGAGGCTAAATTTTTACAATATTTGTTTGAACTACTTTTTCTTGGCAGGCGTTGCTTTCGAAGCTGGATTTTTAGCTTGTTCAGCAATCAGCTTATCGACTGCGGCAAGAGACTCTTTTGCATTTGGTACATTATCTTGTGCTAGAGCTGCATAAATTTTACGAGCTTCTGGCAGGTTTTGCTGAACAATGTTACCGTTTACCAGCATGTTTGCCATTGCCATTAATGCTGGAATATAGCCTTTTTTAGCCAAATCCTGAATCGAGTTTAAACCTTGTTTGATCGGTTCTTCTTTCTTGGTTTTAAAGCCGACACTGATGTCATAAAGTGCTTTGGCATGGATCGCCTGATAATTACCTTTTTTGACTAGGGGTTCAAGCTTTTGCAAACCAAGTTTGTCTGATTTGTCATTTCCTTCAGAAAAATAGAGTACAGCGAGTTCTACAGTTGCATCTTCAAAGCCTTCATTAGATGCTTTTTCCAGATATTGACGTGCTTTTTTTTCATCTTTAGCAACGCCTAAACCACCAGTAGAATAAGCCTGAGCAAGTACATAGCTTGCAACAGGATAGCCCTTATCAGAAGCCAGTTGGTACAGTTGAACAGCTTTTTTATTGTCTTTCGTGGTACCTTGACCTATTTGGGTTAAATAACCTTGATTATATAGGGCTTGCGCATTGCCTTGTTTCCCCATTTTATCAAGTTCTTGATATGCTGCTGTATAATTTTTCGCCTGAATATATTGTTCAACTTTAGCGAAAGCAGGGTTGATACCAGGCTGCGGATTAGCAGGAGCATCAGCTGCAAAAACTGTAGAACCAGACATTGCAATTAATGCCGCGAGTAAAATTTTTTTCATGTTTATTAATAACCTTTTGAAACCTTACATAATTCCATTTATGAGAAGTGAGTCGGAATTATTTTCATCATAATTTGAAAATCATGAATGTAAACATAGGAATTGTATTACTTGATGTTTATCTGTCATTTTTTCTTCAAAATTTTGAGGAAAATAAAAAGATTCCCATATAA
>NZ_OOGT01000098.1 GCF_900323515.1 Acinetobacter stercoris
TTTTTTCAATTGCTTATCTCTATTTTTTTTTCAATTGCTTATCTCTATTTTAAATAAGCTGGTTTTTATAATTCCCTTTGATTAACATTTTTAATCCATTTTAAAATCAACACATTGTCTACTATAATAATTTTAGAACCATTGAATCTGCTCTATAGGTTGAACATATCGACTTGTAAAATAAGCTCAGCACAACAACCTATTAATATATTTTATTAATACCAGTATCCCAACATATCCAGAACTGAATGATCCTTCCATTCTACATCTCCTACTTTTTTATACATAAGATCATCAGTTATCAATTCAGTTTTTATGCCATGATTTACATGATTGTCCATTGCAAGCCACCGTACTGTCTGTGGCTTGGACACTGCTACAAATCCAGATTTTTCATAAAATTTAGGGTACCGCGTACAAAGTAAAATGATATCTATATTTACTTTGGATTGATCAACAAGTTCATCCAGCGCCTGAAGCAAACTGGATGC
Source organism: Acinetobacter stercoris (assembly GCF_900323515.1). Classification (GTDB taxonomy): domain Bacteria; phylum Pseudomonadota; class Gammaproteobacteria; order Pseudomonadales; family Moraxellaceae; genus Acinetobacter; species Acinetobacter stercoris. Next base: position 492 of record NZ_OOGT01000098.1, read on the forward strand.
ATGACCTTGCTTTTGATATTGAGTTAACACCGCAAGGTCAACCACACCAATAACCTTGATTGGAATCTGATCTAAAACCATCACACGATAATCTACAGCAAGTTGTCCAATAATCCGACTTTTATCTCTTAACAATAGACGGTAATGGGGTAACTGCCTAAAATAAGTCCTCCCCTTAAAATCTTCTTCTGGAAAACATTGTTTAAGTAGTTCTGAGATCTGATGTTGATCGTCTAAAGAAATTTGAAATTCGGGAATAAACTCTATTTTCATTATTCAATCCCCCTATTTTTTATCATGCAGTTTACAAAATTTACTCCACTTGCAGGTAAGTATTCTCCCAACTGTTTGCTGTAAATTCACCTTCAACCAAGTGCACAAAACGTCCAGAAACCTGATCAATCACAATACAATCGTCCACCTCCAAAACACTGTCTGTATGAGGTTTATACCATCCCTTGGCAAAATATTGCTTACCTTTCTCTTTAGCAACTAGTGGATTTTGTGCTACAACCAGAACATAACGATGCAACTCTCCAAATTCCTTTGCATCATAGCCACCGAGATTAATCAAAAAAAGTTTTTGTTCAGACTGGTTGGATGTTTCAGTAAAATGTAACTGATATTTTTTATTTTCGAACTCAACTCCATTGATCTGTGCCCATGCATCGATATGCAATCCCCGTTGTTCACCAAACCAAGCCTGTTTTAACTGTGGGTATACTTCTTGCAAAGTGTCCCCCACCGCGACAACAACATCATGGACTTCGGTATTGGCTTTGGCATGACGACCACCGAGCATCACGATAAACAGACTTGGCATTGGGCTAGATCCTTATTTTCAAGATAAAACAGACACTATTTTCAATAAAATAATGCCTCCTAATGATAACACTGCATTATTCAAGAAATGGATAAGCAATACGTGCCAGATATTACCTGTCCATAAATAGATTAAGTTTAAAAATAAACCTGCGACCATAAAGCTGATCGTTGCAATCACATTTCCATCAAAGTTATGGTAATGAATCAGTCCAAATAGGATAGAATTCAATAAGACCAGAATAATCCGCCAGATTAAAGGCTGAATAAACAACTTATGTAATAAGGTATAACGAAAAACAATATCTTCTAATAACGCAGTAAACAAAGGCCCTAGGCTCACAATCAACAAGCTCAAAAATGCTATATCTTGTATGTCGATGCTGTTCTCTGTGGTATCACTTCCCGAGATAGGCAAAAACTGACGTGTCACTGAAATAACAACCTGTAAAAGAATTGCACCGATAATCACTAACAACGAAGAACGCCAGAATGCGGCTCTAAAAAATTTCCAATGCTGGATGAGCATGTTCTTATAAAGAATGCAGACCAGTACAAACAGTACTCCCCTAAAAATAGAGTCGGCTAATCCGATATGGATCTGAGATAGATTAAAAAAGGATAAAACATAAGTATTTAGAAAAATGAATGGAAGAATCAAAATTGCAAAAGTATCACGCATTGTCCAAACAATTTTTTCTGGAAAATTTTCTGCGCGTACTCGTTGTACAAATGAAGTCATAATCAGATTATAGTAAAAATCAAAAAAACTTATTGTCCTAAGTCGAAGATGATAACTCTATAATTTTTATGTAAAATTTTTAAAAAATATCTAAAGTTAAACTACATCCATAATTTCAAAATAGTTTTTATCAAAATCCTGTATTTCTCTGCACAAAGCACATAAAAAAGCCCCTATCTGGAGCTTCTTTTAGAGATCGAAAATTTACATATCAACCATTTCCACGCCATCAATACGTGCAACAGTCATCAAGTCTTTATCACCACGACCTGAAACAGTCGCAATAATAATCTGGTCTTTAGACATGGTTGGGGCAAGTTTTGTCACGTATGCCATCGCATGTGAACTTTCGAGTGCTGGAATAATCCCTTCGATAAGGGTTAAATCACGGAAGCCTTGTAAAGCCTCTGTATCATTGATTGGCACATAGTCCACACGATGCATATCTTTTAAAAAGCTATGTTCTGGTCCCACACCAGGATAGTCTAGCCCAGCTGAAATACTATGCGTTTCAATGATCTGACCTTGATCATCCGACATCAGATAAGTGCGATTACCATGCAATACACCAACATGACCAGCATTTAACGGTGCTGAATGCTTACCTGTTTCAATGCCATAGCCCGCAGCTTCAACACCGTAAATTTTCACTTCCTGATCATTTAAGAAAGGATAAAATAAACCCATTGCATTTGAACCACCACCAACACATGCAACTAAAGCATCAGGTAGACGACCTGCTTGTTCCAGGATCTGTTTACGTGCTTCACGACCAATGATGGATTGGAAATCACGAACAAGTTGTGGATATGGATGTGGACCTGCAACTGTACCGATCACATAATAGGTGCTATCCACATTGGTAACCCAGTCACGCATTGCTTCATTCAACGCATCTTTCAGTGTTTTCGAGCCACTTTCAACAGGAACAACTTTCGCACCGAGTAAACGCATACGGTAAACATTCATGGCTTGGCGTTTAACATCCTCAGCCCCCATGTAAACCACACATTCCATACCTAAACGTGCAGCAATGGTTGCTGTCGCAACACCATGCTGACCTGCTCCAGTTTCAGCAATAATACGTTTTTTACCTGAAAGTTTGGCAAGTAATGCCTGACCAATCGTATTGTTAACCTTATGAGAGCCAGTATGGTTTAAGTCTTCACGCTTGAGGTAAATCTGTGCTCCACCCAACTCACGAGACCACCGCTCAGCATAATAAAGTGGGCTAGGACGTCCTACATAATAGGCTAGATCACGATCAAACTCTGCTAAAAACTTTTCATCAGTCTTCATACGGTTATAGAGATTTTCTAAATCTTCCAACGCCGCCATGAGTGTTTCAGAAACGAAGCGTCCACCATGAATACCAAAATGTCCGTGTTCATCTGGGAACTGGGTATAGTCAATTACCTGACTGTTTTGATTCACATTTTGCTGATCCACGTTGGACTCCTTGCATAAATTGTTCAATGAGTTGTTGGTCTTTTATACCTTTTGCAGACTCTACGCCACCGCTTACATCGACAGCGTAGGCTTTGGTCATTTGAATTGCATCTTCAATATTTTCAGGTTTTAAACCACCTGCCAATATGAGAGGGACATCAAGTTTTGGAAATTTCGACCAGTCAAACTGATGCCCTGTCCCCCCTTTCAGTTCAGGATGCCAGGCATCCAGTAGAATAGCACTTGCACCTGCCTGTTGATATTGCAAAATTTCACCAACCACATCCAGATCTGCTTTAACCTGAATAGCTTTATACCAACGACGTTTTGTATATTGTCCAATTTCCTTGCACTGAGATGGGCTTTCATCACCATGCAATTGTAAAATATCCAGAGGAACCTGTTCTAATACTTTTTTGATTTCTTCAGCGTTTGCATTTACAAACAACCCAACAATACTCACATAAGGTGGAATATCTTTCACCAGTTCTTTAACTTGCTCAATACTCACATTTCGGGGGCTTGGTTCATAAAAAACAAAGCCTATTGCATCTGCACCTGCATTTACTGCTGCTTTAACATCTTGTGAGCGTGTAAGTCCGCAAATTTTGGTACGAGTTCGCATCTGTGATAACTCAAGTTGGAGCGTCATTACGCTTTATAAAATCAGGGGCAATTATTGTAAATCAATTTTTAATCATTTAGTGAAAGTTCAGCAGGATTATCCGTTTTACATTGTTTATACATAATTCTCGAATTATACTTCGCCCAATATTGCAATAAGTAAAAGCTTTTGCTTTTGGGAAGCTTGTGTAAATCAAGCACTGCCCCCGCAACGGTAAGAACGAAAATCATATCATTTTAAGCCAAGCCTATAGCCAGCTTACACCACTGCATTATGCGGGAAGGTAGATATGTAAATATTGAGAATATCAATATTATATTCAAGTCCGGAGACCAGCTTGTTGTGCCCTCTAACTCAATCATTCACGGGGTAGTGAATGTATGGAGCAAAACATGTCTATCAAATTTCAACCTACGACGCTCGTAGGCGCTATCGCGATTGCGATGGGATTTACTTCAGCTGCCTTTGCCGATGATCAAACGCCGTCTAAAGATACCGCAGCAAAACTTTCAACAATTGTAGTAACGGCTTCCAAATCTGAAGAAAAAATTGAAAATGTTCCAGCACGCATTTCTGTAATTGATGAAAGCACAATTCAGCAGTCCCCAATTGCTGATCTCCCTTATCTTTTAAGTAAAGAGGCTGGGTTGACTGTGAAGCAAACAGGGGGATATGGTCAAACAGCTTCTGTATTTATTCGTGGTGCAAATGCTTCTCATACATTGTTTCTAAATGATGGTATGAGGTCGAATATAGCGACAGTTGCAAGTACTAATATCCCTTTGTTTGACTTAACTGACATTAAACAGATTGAAATTTTAAAAGGTCCTGCTTCAGTTCAGTATGGAACAGATGCAATAGGAGGAGTAATACAACTTATTTCTCAAACTCCAACTAAAAATAAAGTGTTTACTACAATCGAGACTGGTGAAAAAAACACTTATAAATCTATCATCGGGGCTGATCTTATAAAGGATGGTTATTATGCCCAAATACGTGGCCAAAGATTTGAAACAGATGGTGACCAGATCATTAGTAATCTTGATCGTAAAGCAGGTTTTGATCAAAAAGGCTATTCTGCAAAAATAGGTATGGAAAAAGAAAGTTTCGGTTTTTCTGGTGAAATAAAAGAAAATAAGGGGCATAGTGATTATTTTTCATATGGTGCTCCAGAAGCCTATGATTTCATTAATCGCCTATATAATTTAAAAGCTAGATTTAATTTTACTAACAATTTGGTCTGGAATACGCGACTTTCTCAATTCGAAGACCAATATAATGTTGTAAAGGGTTCTTTTCCGTCTATTCTTAATACGAAACAACAAGAAATCGATTCAAATTTAAAATGGCAATTTACTCCTAACCAAAATATTCTATTTGGTACTCAGTTCAATAATACCAAAGCCGAAAATATTGGTAATTTTAGTAGCGATAATGAAACTTTAGGTTATTACTTACAACACCAATATTTAAAAGATGGAGTAAGTACACAAGCAGGCATTCGAGTTGAAGATAATCAGCAATTTGGTACCCACACTGTTGGTCAATTGGCGGGAAGATTACTAATAACTCCTACTACTAGTATTTATACTAATGTAGGAACCGCATTTCGAGCTCCTGTCGTTGGTCAAATTATCACTGAGCCATCTTGGTGGGGGGGAAATCCAGACCTGAAACCTGAAAAGAGTATTTCTTATGAATTAGGCTTTGATCAGAAATTTAACTATGGCTTGAATCTCTATGGTTCAATCTATCAAACAAAAATTGATAATTTGATGGTTTCATCTGCTATAACAGAATGGAAGTATTATAATATTGATAAAGCAACCTTATCTGGAGCTGAACTAGGATTTAAATGGCAATTGAATCACTGGTTCCTAAATACAGAATATGCATATATTCGGTCTAAAAATGACAATACAGATGAAGACACACCGAACCGTCCGCGCCAGAATTTTAATTTAAGCCTAGGTTGGGATAATGGCGTTTATGGTCTAACTACATCTCTCGTTGCAAAAGGTCGTGCTCACGATACTCGTTCTGTGCCAGGTTATGCCACAATTGATATGAATGCTTATTGGCAAATTAACCCTAATATTAAAACATTTGCAAATATCCGTAACTTAGGTGATGTAAATTACAAAACAGCGGTAAATGACCTTAACTCTTATTACATAGCAAGTGATCGTTTAGCCACTATTGGTTTTACTTTCTCTTATTAGTTTTAACAACATATATTTTTAGTAAAAGGAAAATGTCATAACCAGGACATTTTCCTTTTATCAAATTAAACCATCCAATATTAAGGAATACTTATGGGACACCGTTTAAGTAAAATCTACACCCGTACTGGTGATGCAGGTACTACAGGACTTGGTGATGGTTCACGTGTTGCAAAAGATGACTTACGTATACATGCACTGGGAGATGTTGATGAACTCAATGCCATTATTGGCGTACTCCGATCTCAAATTTCAACCAGCCAAATTATAGACAAAGAAACTTGGGACAAAAGCCTGAGTCTAATCCAGCACTGGCTATTTGATTTGGGTGGCGAAGTTTGTATTCCTAACTATACTATGCTTCAACCTGTATGCATCGAATTTCTGGAAAAAGAGATTGATCGTATCAACGAAGACTTACCGATGCTTAAAGAGTTTATTTTACCTGCTGGAACACTCGCTTGTAGTTATGCACATCAGGCAAGGGCTGTTTGCCGTCGGGCAGAACGTAGCCTCATGACTGTTCACACACGAGACCAGAACATCCAACCTACCGCACTACAACTCCTCAACCGACTTTCAGACTGGTTATTTGTTGCATCGCGTACACTACAACGTGCAGAAGGCGGTAGTGAAGTCCTTTGGCAAAAGAATATTAATAAAACGATTTAAAAAGTAACCTTACAAACTCCTCCGATTATCACGGATAATGCTTAGACTTCATTGTAAATACTCACAATAATCTATAAGGATCAATCTCGAAAATGAGAATCATCGGACATCGTGGCGCTCGTGGCGAAGCACCAGAAAACACATTGGGTGGATTCAAATACATCCATGATTTAGGAATTCGCGCGGTTGAATTTGATGTCCGACAGCTCAAAGATCATGAACTCATCATCATGCATGATGATAATTTCATTCGTACCACTGGCATTAATCAAAACGTTTATGGTTGTTCTAGCCAAGAACTAGGACCTTACGATCAGGCTGCAATCTGGTTAGACTGGAAACCGTTCGAAACCACGCCTAAATTGAGCCAAGCTTTGGAAATCATGCATGACTTTGAACATTTAGAAGTCGAAGTTAAGGCCGTCAATTCTCAAGCAGAAGCTGAACAACTCGTTGAAAACCTGGAATTACAACTCAAAGGCTTTGAAAATACGGCTGTGATTACCAGTTTCGATCTTAAAATTCATCAGGCTTTGCAAAAACAAAACTCGTTATTTAAACGTGGCTTATTAATTGAAGAAGATTTAGGTCTTGCCGCTATTGAGCAGGCTTTAACATTCGGATGTTGTCAAATTGGCTGGATGAACCAGCTTGCAACAGATGAAATACTCAAAGCCACTCAGGATGCCAAGCTCAATATTAGTGTCTGGACAGTTAACGAGGTAGAGCGAGCAAAACATCTACGTAATATGGGAATACAAGGGCTGATTACCGATTTTCCAAGTCTCATGCAAAGAGAACTTAAACAAGGCTAATAATTTCATTAATATGTGTTTTTAACTGATTACCCTGAGGTAGAGATAAATTATATCAATGTAACGTGATATTCATAAAATGTTCACTAAATATAGATAAACTCAAGAAAAGTTTAATCTTTGAACTTTTTATGATCCCAAATGCTACCTATTACAGGAGCTATCGTTTCTACTTGATTAAGTTGTCTTAGTTTTCGATAAAACCAATTAACATCTTGTTGAAAACTGTTACTCTTTTAATCAATACAACTGTAAAATAATACTAGTGAACATTTGTTCTCTCATGCTAATATCATCGAACGTATAGCCTAAAAAACACTGAAGCTATGCTTTCGTTTTTCTAACCTTTTAAAGGTTTTTAGGAGTGCTGCTGGAGATGAATCCTCCCTTGCCCAAAGCCCCAATTAACTGGATTGCAATTTTTGCACTAGTTTTTCTTCCCATTGTTGCTGTTATTTCTATTCCTCTTTATGCCTATCATCACGATTTTAGTTTAGCTGCCTGGATCAGCCTTTTCGTATTGTTAGGTTTTAGTAGTTTAAGTATCACAGCAGGCTACCATCGCTTGTGGGCGCATCGTGCTTATGAAGCATCTTTACCTCTTAAAATCATCCTGATGATTGGTGGTACTTTTGCAATGCAAAATAGCATTTTGTTTTGGGCTTCAGGTCATCGTACGCATCACCGTCACGTTGATGATATTGATTTAGACCCATATTCAATCAACAAAGGCTTTTGGTATGCGCATTTAGGCTGGATGCTGCGTGATTACCCTGCGGCTGAACCAAATTTTAAAAATGCACCTGATTTGCTAAATGACAAACTTGTAATGTTCCAGCACAAGTATTATGTCCCTCTAGTGATTTTAGTTCATGTCACGATTTTAGGCACAATCGGTTGGGCTGTAGGCGATCTTTGGGGTGTTGTTCTGCTTGGTGGCCTATTACGTTTGATCATTAGCCATCATGTAACATTCTTTATTAACTCTCTATGTCATATGTGGGGCAAACGTCCATACACAGATGAAAATACTGCGCGTGACAACTTCTGGTTAGCAATTGCAACTTGGGGTGAGGGTTATCATAACTACCATCACATTTTCCAATACGATTATCGTAATGGTGTAAAATGGTGGCAATATGATCCAACCAAATGGCTTATCTGGTCATGTTCAAAAGTAGGTTTGGCTAAAAACTTGCGTCGTATTCCAAGCTTCAATATTAAAAAAGCGGAATTGGCGATGCGTTTTAAATACGCTGAACAGGATTTGGCTGTCTATGGTCATGATGTCAATGCTGATATTGCATCAATGAAACAACGCGTTGCTCAAGAATACGAAGCATTTACTCATACCTTAAATGACTGGGCTAAACTCAAAGAGCAAGAGTTACAAGCCAAAAAAGCTTCTGTTGCTGAAAAACTTCATCTAAAGGACGTTAAACTCAAAGTAGATTTCCAACTTTTAGAACAAAAACTTTCATACCATCGTGAGCGCTTAGAAACACTCATGAGAAATATTAAAAAGAATGTTGTTTCTGACTAATACCCATCTGTTTATTTTCAAAAGCTCCTTTAAGGGGCTTTTGTTTTATTTATTTTTACAAACTTTTACTGCCACCAAAAGTTGAGTTGTTTAGTCGAGATATTCGAAACTGTAGTCTAACTTTGTTATATTGGATATGAAGTCTTAACATTTAGCCCAATCCATGAAATTTAATCCTCGCTATTCATCACTCAACTCAAAGCTCTACCATCATCAAATGCCTGTTCCCCTTGTTGGTGCAACAGCTGGTCATTTCAATGAAGCCCTAGCGGATGAACTTAACTGGGATGAGCAAGATAAAACCGGATGGGTTGAAATTTGTAGTGGCCAAAAAACTTTTGACGAATTCCCTCCACTTGCAATGGTTTATGCAGGGCATCAATTTGGACAATGGGCTGGACAACTGGGTGATGGTCGGGGGCTACTCATTGCACAGATCATCGATCAGCATGGGCAGATAATAGACTTACATCTAAAAGGTGCTGGCAAAACTCCTTATTCACGTATGGGTGATGGTCGTGCCGTACTGCGCTCCGTCATTCGGGAATATCTAGCTGGCCATGCTTTAAATGCTCTAGGTGTACCATCAAGCAATGCCGTTGGTTTTACAACATCCTCTCAAGGTGTACAGCGGGAACAGCTAGAACTTGGCGCTATGATGCTACGGAGCTCGGATTGTCATATTCGTCTGGGACATTTTGAATGGATTAATCAATATGCACCCGAATTGCTTAAAGAATTTGTACAAAAAAGTATCGAATGGCATTATCCCGAATGTTTAAAAGCTGAAAAACCCGTTTTGGCATTCGCAACTAAAGTTATTCAAAATACCGCTATTATGATTGCAAAATGGCAATTGGTCGGTTTTGCACATGGTGTAATGAATACTGATAATCTCAATATAACAGGTTCCACACTGGACTTTGGACCTTATGGATTTATGGAACGCTTTCGCCCGAACTGGATTAACAATCATTCAGACTATAATGGTCGCTATACTTATCAACAGCAACCAAGTATTGCGCACTGGAACTTATGGGTATGGTTAAATAACCTGATTCCACTTGTTGCAAATGAAGAAAAAGAACAATTTAAAGAAGAGTTAGCACAGTGTCTAGAACACTTTGAGACTACATTCTTAGAGCATTATAAAATGGGGTTATGCCAAAAAATGGGATTACCAGATTTTCACAAAGAGAGTTTTGACTGTGGTATGGCATTTTTAAGAATTTTACAGAGTGAGCAACTGGACTACACTCAAAGTTTTGTCCGATTACAAAATAAACAATACACAGCACTGAAAGATGATTGTCTGGATACCCGTCAATTTGATGCATTTTTGACTCAGTATGACAATATTCGCGCAAATCAGGATATATATGAGCTTGGGATCAAAATGACAAAAGTAAATCCTATATATATCTTACGCAATCATATGGCACAAAAAGCAATCGAACTTGCTGAAAAAGGTGATTTTTCAGAGGTAGATCGTCTATTTAAACTTCTTTCGACCCCATTTACACCCCAGCCAGAACGAGAAACCGAACAAGATCTGGCTCCGCTCCCAAATGATATGGCAGAAGTCACGGTCAGTTGCTCATCATAATCGTTCTATTAAATAGCCACAGTTATACACATTTTCTGTGGATAAACTTGTGTTTATCCACAGGATAAGATCCAATTCTCAAATAATACATTGCATCTTGCTACATTTTGTACAAACATTAGACAATAATATAAATCAGATCTTTTTATCGCAATATGAACAAGAAAATATTCTTTTTACTGGTTCTTTTTATACTCAGTATCTCTGGAATTTTAATTTGTATTAAATATTCACACCTTATTCCAACATCCTATTTCACCTCCTCTTCACTCCCCAATTCTGAAATTACCTTCTCATCTTTTTCAGACTCAGAAATCATAAAACTGCGAAAGCAGACACCAGTGACAGAAATCCGTGTTTTCAAGTCTGAACGGAAACTGGAGTTATTAAGTGAATCACATATTATACGGGCTTATCCTGTCCGTTTAGGTTTTGCCCCAATTGGACATAAAAAACAAGAGGGGGATGGTAAAACACCAGAGGGACGCTATAGCATTGACTGGAGAAATCCAAAGAGTGCTTTTTATAAATCTTTGCATATCTCATATCCTAATTCTCAAGATATAGCCCAAGCCAAACAGCGTGGCGTATCTCCAGGAGCCAATATCATGATTCATGGCTCAACAACCTCAAAAATATCAAAACTTCCAGAAATGATGAATTATCTTCCACGTGGTGACTGGACTTTAGGATGTATTGCGGTACGTAATATCGATATTGATGAAATCTGGAAATTGGTTGATGATAAAACTCCGATAATCATTTATCCATAATGAGAATAAACATGAACGGTGAACAAATACAGCAACTTGCCAAAAGTATAGCCGCTAAACTTCCTGCCTCCGAACTGTGCACCCCATTTGGTTCAGGGACAGATGTCTATAAGGTAATGGATAAAATGTTTTTATTAAGTACCGAAGTTTATGGTCAAAAGCTACTTAATTTAAAAATAGATCCTCATCGCTCTGAAATGCTACGAGATTTTTATCCATCTATCACCAGTGGCTACCATATGAATAAACGTCATTGGATTTCAATATATGCGGGTGAGGATATTCATCCTGATTTGATTAAGGATCTGGTGTATGATTCTTATCATTTGGTTGCCAGCAAACTCAATAAAAAACAACAAAACGTGCTTAAAATAATTGCTCAACTACCCAAATAATTTAAAGAATAGATCAATGTTCTTTCATTTCCTTAAGTTCCATTTTCTATTATTTCTTATAAAATATATAGCATAACCATTTTCATATATTAGGATGTCCCTATCCTAATATTACAGACTTTACATTAATTATTTAAAAAAGCTTCGTACAATGGGAATGTACCTTGAAGCTGTTGAATCTTGATGTCATCAATCATCCAGCCTCTAAAAGCATTATGACTTTGATCAACTGTTTTAAACTTAAATTTCAAACGAATATTTTTCTTACCAACATATTCATCTAAAGAAATTGGTTCTTGCTGTAATGCTATAGGTGCCAAGTTATAACCCGTATTACTAAAAGGAATAGCCTCTCTGGAAAGAGTCGTTTGTGGATCTGACAATGGATTAAATCGAACTAATGTGTGGTATGTACTGCCACCATCTGTGGATACTAGAATATCCATCAAATCAAAACCCTTTTGATTTGGGTTAAACGATTCAATTTCCCACCAGCTCTTAAATGTCAAACTAATAGGTTGAGTCACATTACTCAGATCGATTGCGGGAGAAATTAACTCTCCATAATTTGCTTCTATTGCCTGCCCTCCATCAAATGCTTTTGAATTTTCTATGTCTTGTACGCCCAGATAGTTTCCTTTACTCTTTTCCCCATACCAATAAGCTGCATTTCCTTGCAAAGGCTCAATAACCGCCCCACTACCCTGATCATTGGGTGCAGCATAAACATATTTATTCAATGCTGTATTTAGTATTTGATGACCATTGGTCAATAAATTCCATTGCACGTCATTTTCAGCTGTATCAGCTTTAGTCCACAAGTTTCGGGTTGTAGATTGAGAATCAAAAGTCTCACTCCAAATCGTTTTATAAATCGTGGAATCAGGAATCATGGTAAATTGATTTCCAATTGATCCTGCTGAATTTACATATATTTCAATATCTTGATCTTTATAACCTGGAGCAGTAATTTTTAAGGTTGAACTTTTAAGAGCTGTTGCAAATTTGTTTATAGTATTGATGGGCAAATTGAAATAGCCATTTGCATCAGTAATTCCACTGACAAAAGCACCATTTGTCATATCACCACCTGACAATGATACTTGAGCCTTTGCAAAAGGTTTGCCTTGAACCATGATTTGCCCAGATAAAGTACCAATAATTGCATTAACTTTATTAGCTTTATCATTACAATCAATATCGCTACAACTCAGACTAACGTTAAAAGTCATAACATTATTTGTGTTAGAATTCTTGATAGAAAAAGCAGAAATAATCGATTCATTTCCAACGATAACCTGCACGTAATAAGTTCCAGCTTTTAATGATCCTACCTCAAAATACTGATTCTGATTCATCTTAATTGCAGATACATTTGAAAAGCTTTCTGCTGACGGGAGTACACTACTATCAGGGAAATCAGCGCCTAAAGGCTGTTTTACTGCATTATTTCCCCATGTATCAGCCGAAAGTAATTTTATTTCGGCATTTTTTAAGACTAAATTATTTACATCCAGCACCTGGATTTTTTCTACATTTTTTACAACTGTTGGCGTTAAAGTAGCTTCACCTCCATTTCCATCACCTATATTAGTAATTTCACTCTCTAAATCTTGGTTCTCAGCTGTATTACTTTCACTATTACACCCTCCTAAAGTCGTCATAAATAGAATATTCAACATAAAAATTAAACTTGTACTCAAACCAATTTTCATGATAACCACTCCAAATTCAAATAAGTTTTAACTATAATTTCATTTAAACGGCATCCAGAATTAAGAACAAAACAAACCTTGAAGAAAGAACTACTTTCTTACTCAGCATTTATCATAGAACAAATAAACAAAAATAAATACATATAAATCAAATATTTATTTGAT
>NZ_OOGT01000359.1 GCF_900323515.1 Acinetobacter stercoris
TATATGTAATGAGTTATTTTTCTTTTGAGAATTTTTATATAGTAAAGTGAATAAATTACATATTTAACAATAAATTAATTTTAAAGCTTTCATTGTGAGAATTACTTTAATTCATTTATTAAAAGAGGGGAATTCATTTTGTCTTGACTTAATGTTTTTATAAATGATAATTATTATCATTTGTAAAAAGTGCAGAAGAGTTTCCTGTGAATAAATTGCCAGCTGTAATCGACCATCTGTATCGCAATCATCATTCATGGTTATATCAATGGTTGCGAACGAAAATAGGCAATAGTGAACAGGCTGCTGATCTGGTACAAGATACTTTTATCAAAATTATACAAACTCGGGATGAATTACTCGGTATTAAAGAACCTAGAGCCTATTTGACATCTATTGCAAAAAACTTATTGATTGATCATGTACGTCGAAAAAAAATAGAACAGGCTTATCTCGATGGTTTAAGTCATTTACAGTTTACTTTAGACAATATTCCATCTCCAGAAGATCAGATGCAACTTATTCAAGCAGTTGATCAATTGTGCCAGATTTTAGAGCAGGTGTCGGAAAAGGCTCAAAAAGCTTTTATCTGGCATTATCTTGATGGTTTTACTCATAGAGAAATTGCTGAAAAATTGCAAGTTTCAACCAAAATGGTTCAAAAATATCTAGCACAGTGCTTAATACAGTGTTACTTGGTTCGAACTGAAATGGAAGAACTTGTATAAATGGCACTGCAAGATAAGCAAAAACAGAAAATTGTAGCTGAAGCTTCAGAGTGGATTGTAAAACTTAGTGATGATGAGCAGGATTATGTTGTTATTCAACAGCAATTTGATTGCTGGAAATCGAAAAGTGCAAAACATCAAAGAATAGCTGAAGATATTGAGCAATATTTAAGAGCGGTAAAACAATTCTCTGAAAATAAACCACAGCGACTATTGGCAAAAAGCACATTAAAAACGGTATTAAACAAAGATAAAAAATATAAGCCTCTAAAAAACTATAGCGGTTTTTTTGTTCTTATCATAAGTCTTGTGGGTGGAATATATTCTTATCTTGTTTTTAATCCTATCGGTTATTTGACTGCAGACATTAAAGGTAAAGCAGGGGGATGGCAACGCCAGCAGCTTAATGATGGTTCAGTATTGGTTTTGAGGGGGAAAAGTGCAGTTAATGTCAGTTTTGATAAAAATCAGCGTGTTATAGATATCATCCAGGGTGAAGTTTATATTGATGTTGCCAAAGATAAATCACGCCCTTTTTATGTAAGAACGACACATGGCCAGATTAAAGCTTTAGGAACCAGTTTTAGTGTGGGATATCAACCTGAAATGACAGAAGTAAAAATGTTACATTCCCGAGTTCAGATCATTCCTTTTACTCGGCAGAGTTACCCTAAAACTGCTGTAATTGTAGAGGCAGGTCAAGAAATAAGAATAGATCGTTTGGGTGTTTATAACCTTAAAAAATATGATCTGGAATACGAACAACAGAAATGGTCCAAGCATCAATTGCTTGTAGAGAATGAACCTCTGTCTGATGTTTTACAGGAGTTAAATAATAATTATCAAGGAATGATTATATTTAATCGTAAACAATTGGAGCAGATCCGTGTCAATGCTGTTTTACCTTTAGATCAGCCAGATGATGCATTACGTTTACTCAATAGCGTTTTTCCTGATCTGAAAGTATACAAAATAACACCATATATTATTTATATTTCAAATGGTTAATGGAATTTTGGTAAATAAATATAATTTTTTTTAAAAACGGGTTCCACTTTTTGTTCTGTCATTCGTCATATTAAGTAGAAGCTAGGAAATTGTGAATTTTTTTGTCATACAGATATTAAT
>NZ_OOGT01000025.1 GCF_900323515.1 Acinetobacter stercoris
CTTTATATTCTAATATTTCTTTATATTCTAATATTTTCTTTATATATTCTTCACACTTTATACAAAAAATAATATTTCCTTTACATTTTGTATAAATTTACCATGATACATCACACAACTAGTTGTGTTTCACCTCATTCAATCCTGATTCGCACCTGTCGCACTCTTCCTTTATAATACTGGTGTCCATTAGAATTGAAGTGAAGTTATGCATCGCAGCAGTGGTAAGTCAAAAAATAGTAAAACGGCGAATGCGCCGAAAAAAATCATCAGCTATGAAAAAAAGCCTGATCCTGCGATTACAGAATACTCTGTTCAATCTTTAAACTGGCTACGTAAAGCTGAATTTCTCATGAGTGCACCCAAACTAAATCTCTGTGTAGAAGATACAGGTTATGAAATTGCATTTGCAGGACGTTCAAATGCAGGGAAATCCAGTGCAATTAATGCCTTGACCAATCAAAAGCAACTTGCACGTGCATCGAAAAAACCTGGTCGTACCCAGATGATCAATTTCTTTAGCTTGGGAAATCCTGACCAACGACTTGTCGACTTACCAGGCTATGGCTATGCAGCTGTACCTGAAGCCATGAAAATCGTATGGCAAAAGGAACTTGAAAATTACCTGATCCATCGTCAGAGTTTACAAGGACTGGTTCTCTTAATGGATATCCGCCACCCACTCCAGCATTTCGATGTGATGATGCTCGAATGGGCATATTCACGCAAATTATTTGTGCATGTTTTACTGACAAAATCCGATAAGCTGAATCGTGGACCAGCAAATAAGGCATTACTTGAAGTTAAACAACAATTGAAAAAAATGAAGCTTAACTTTTCCATTCAACTGTTTTCTTCGTTAAACAAGCAAGGTCTGGAAGAACTTGCAAGTGTCATGGCTGGACGCTTAAATTTCACATTATCCGAGTCAAGCCAGTTTGACCTGGACTCTATACCTGAAGCTTCTGAAGATGATCAGGATGAGATTTAAAAACAACCTTAAAAGCTTTAGATATTGTTCTACAAAAAACAACACAGAATGATATTCGTATGTCCCCTATTGCTAAAAACAGTAGGGTTTTTTTTATCTATACTGAGAAGCAAATCACAATAGAAAAATCAGGAATGTGTGATGAGCATTTTATCCCGTTTAAAGAATAGTAAGATCGGATCATCTATTCAGTATCATATAAAACCACGAAAAGTAAAATTTGAGTGGACTGAAACCCCTGTAGACTGGATTCCAAATCACCCCTTTGTAAGCTATTTTATTAATGAAATTAATATGATTCTTCCAGCAGGTGAATTTTGGTTCTGTCGTTTATATAATAAAGTTCTACCGCAGATTACTGATGAAAAATTAAAAGAAGACGTGCGTGCCTTTATCCGCCAGGAAGCAATGCATGCCCAAGCCCATAATTCAGCAAATAAAGAATACTTAACCGCTCGCAATATAAGTGTTGAGCGCAATTTAAAACTCATGGATTTTCTGTTTACCAAAGTCCTTGCAGATGAACCATTAGGTTTAAAAGTTCCAAAACTGGCAGAACATCATTGGGATTTATTCCGCTTGGGAGTAGTAGCGGGTGTAGAGCATATGACCTGTGTATTAGGTAAATATGCGCTTTATAATAAAGAATGGGCTGCACTTGGTGCAGATACCAATATGCTGGATCTGGTTAAATGGCACGGTGCAGAAGAAATAGAGCATCGTACCGTCGCATTTGATTTATACCGCCATTTAGGTGGAAGTTATATTGCCCGTTATTATATGAGTGTGTTGGTCATTGTTGCGGTACTTGGTTTATGGGTGGATGGCGCCGCACATATTATGTCTCAAGACCCTCGTTTCAGTGATAAAAAACCAAGCCTTTTCAGACCCTGGATCTGGCGTGAATGGTATAACATTTCTCAAAAAGACAACCGCTTACTACCAAATCCTTTCTGGCTGGTATCACAGCAACTCGGTTATCTAATGCCTTGGTATGATCCTGTTCACGAAGCAAAAACAGAAGATGCACTTGCATATCTTGATCAATCCCCAGCAGCAAAACGTGCTCTTTTAAAAGTGGCTTAATCATGCCTAAAAAGCACGACAGGTTTCTATAAGCGAGTTTGGGCTCTTTAAACTGCCCCGCTTTTAGAGCAAGAAATCATCTAATACCAACAGATAACCCCTCTTTTAAAGAGGGGGTTTTTTATATATTTTTATTCGCAAAAGCTCAGTCAGTTACTTCTGGTTCTTTAGTATAGCGGTCAACCACAACGCTAATCATCATATCTCCCTGAACGTTTACAACGGTTCGAACAGTATCCAAAATACGATCTATTGGCAGTAAAATGGCAATAGCTTCTGCAGGCAATCCAACAGATTGTAAAACCATAATCATGGTGACCATGCCTGCACTTGGAATACCAGGTGCACCTAAGGATGCAATCATCGCCGTTAGACAGACAATCACCTGCTGACCAATACTTAAATCCAGACCGATCAGATTGGCAATAAAGAGTGCCGCTGCCGCTTCATACAGCGCAGTACCATCCATATTCATTTGCGAACCAATTGGAATCACAAAACCTGCTGTTTGCGGTCTTACTCCTAAATTATCACGTGCACATTGCATAGAAAGCGGTAATGTCGCTGAACTGGAGCTGGTTGCAAACGCCGTAATTAACGCTGTCCTTGAACCCTTAAAAAAGGTAATCGGATCCATTTTTCCAAAAATCCAGAGCAACAAAGGTAGAACCACTGCACCGTGAAAAATGGTAGTTCCAGTTACCACTACAGCAAACTCTAATAAACGACTTAGCACAGACATATCTTCTGTAGATAATAGCTTGGCTAATAATGCAAAGATGCCAATGGGTGCAAGTTTCATAACCCAGCCAACCAGCAGCATCATCATGTTAAAGAACTGTTGCATTAACTGGCGTATACCTTGTAGTTTCTCTCCACCTTTAACCAGAGCAGCACCAACAAAAAAGGCAAAAACAACTACAGCAAGTACATTCCCTTCACTAAAGGCTTTAAAAGGATTAATTAAGGTATTTTGAATAAAGTTGGTAAGAAAAGAACCTGGAGTTAAAGTATCAGGTGTCTGGTGCTGGTTCATGGCTTCTTTAAACAAAGAGATATCCATACCCTTTCCAACTTCAAACAAATGCGTACTGCTTATTCCCAAGATAAGTGCCAATGTTGTCGTAGTAAGGCAGCAGATCAGAGTAATCTTCCAGACTCGTCCAAACTGACCGCCTGCCTGTAAGTTGGAAACACCGACGACTATTGAGCTAAAAATCAGTGGAACCAGCAACATTTTTAATAGACCAATAAAAATACTACTGAGAATAGTGAGTGCATAAATACTGCTATCAAAAAAAGCTGTATCTGGATACAAGTTCAGTAAAAAACCAAATACCACACCTAAAACTGCGGCAATAAAAATTTGAGTATTTAAGCTCATCTGCGTTGCTTATTTAATCTTCCTTAAAAGTTAATATGCCATTGCGAATTTGAATAATCGAGATTTTTTTATCATTTATATATCTTTAAAATGAAAATACCATCATTTTAAGATGGTATTTTCATTCATTTTATGCCGCATTGATTTAAACCAAAACGCTTTTAAGCAGAATTCAATCTAAAATACAATTAAAGCATATCAAGCTTTGATAACTTGATGCTATTCAAAAACGCACACTAAAACTCAGGTTTCTATCTCATGTAACCGCATCAACCCCTCCTGAGTGGTACTACATACCAACTGTCCATTTTGCCACATGCGACCAAAATTCAATCCACGGGAATTGGTACTCACCGTTGCTTCCATATCATAGAGCATCCATTCATCGGCACGAAATGGCTTATGAAAATAGATCGAATGATCAATACTGGCGATTTGCAAACTTGGGGTTAAATAATTTAAACCATGTGGACGAAGCGCTGTAGTCATCAAATTAAAATCTGAATAAAAAGCAGCAATAGACTGGTGTAATGAAATTTCACTTACATCGGCTGGAATCGTTTCATACGTCCTGATGTAGTGTGCATTAAACGGTGCTTCTGGTTGCGGCTGGAATGGATTACTTGGATTTACAGGACGGATTTCTACCCAGCGAGGTCGCATAAAACTGGCACGTACATTTTCGGGAATAAAGCTGATTAAACTTTCTTTTAATTCCTGTTCTGATTTCAAGCTTTCAGGATTTGGATATTCTGGTTCTGTAATCTGGTACTCTAAACCCTCTTCTGGTTTGGCAAAAGAAACCATTGCTATAAAAATAGTCCGGCCATGTTGAATGGCTCGAACTTGCCGGCTTAAAAAACTACGCCCATCACGAATACGATCTACTTCATAAATAATGGGTGCATTTACATCACCGCCATATAAAAAATATGCATGTAAAGAATTTGCAGGTCGATCTGCTGTATAAGATGCTGCACGCAATGCCTGCCCCAGGACTTGACCACCAAACACTCGTTTTCCAACCAGATTTCGGCTTTGTCCACGAAAAATGTGTTCTTCAAGCTTTTCTAAAGTCAAAAGCTCAACTAATTCTTGGGTTAAGGCATTCATATAAACCTATCCTATATCTTTATCTACACATGGTAGATATTTCCTATTTTGTGAAGGAATTTTCAAATTGAGTGTATTTTGCCACAAAAGCATAGCTATTCACTAAGGATTAATTGACTGGATTGTCACAGTTGCTATTCAATATAATTACCCTAAATCCCACTTTTAACGATAAAATCTACCAAAAATCATGCAATTTGTTAGAAAATGACATATTGTTTTATGCTTCATTATTTAGAAAATACTTGGCTTTGATTTTTCAAAGTAAGATCTCTCAATGTGTAGGAGTTTATATGTCCAAGAATAACTTTGGTCAAATGTATCGTCAGCTTTCAAGTAAGCTACTTGACCTTGTGGTTACACCACATGTTCTTGGGGAAGTTCCAAGTAAACCTGTACAAACTGAAGACATCTCAGAAACTGTAGAAAAATCGGAATCTAAAAAAGTTATTTGCTATGTGTTACAAAACTACTCCCGAAGTAACGCCTTAGTCGTCGATGGTGAAACACGTCGTTTAAACCTGACACCTGCACTTGACCCATTGGTCATAGGAACACATACAGAAAAAGCAGCTGTTTTGTTTTTACAACACCAAGACGAAACCAATCTGCTAAATCCGCCTCCACATGCATTTCCTCCACGTTTACTCCGTTTAATCGAGCAGCTTGAACAACATCCTGAATACGAAATTGAGCTAATACCTGTGACTGTGCTTTGGGGACGCTCACCAGACAAGGAAGATTCATGGTTTAAACTACTCTTTACAGACACATGGGCTACCCCGAGTAAAGTTAAACAGCTTATGAATATCGGGCTGCATGGCCGTCAGTCTTTCCTTGAATTTCATGAGCCTCAGTCTCTACGTGATCTGGTCAATACCGCTAAAACCGAATATCCAAATTTATCACCAGCCACGTATATCATTAGTGAGCTGAATAACTATTTAGATCGACAACGTGAAGTTGTACTTGGACCAGATCTTTCTGACCGCCGCAATGTTATGCAGGATCTGATCAAATCCGAGGACGTGCAAGATGCGATTCGTAAAGAATCCATCCGCTCTAAAATCAGTATGATCGAAGCCGAACGTCGTGCGATTGGCTTTGTCAATGAAATCGCTTCAGATTATTCTTATTCAGCAGTACGTTTTGCCGAAACAGCGTTAACACGTCTTTGGACACAGCTCTATGATGGTGTAGAAGTTCATAACTTCAGTACAGTACGTGAACTTGCCAAAGACTATGAAATTATCTACACCCCTTGTCACCGTAGTCATATTGACTACTTACTCTTATCTTATGTGATCTTTAAACGTGGTTTACGTGTGCCATATATTGCAGCAGGCGACAACTTAAACCTACCTTTTGTGGGACAGTTACTACGTGGTGGTGGCGCATTCTTTATCCGCCGCTCATTCCGTGGAAATGCTTTATACACTGCAGTTTTTAAAGAGTATTTGTATAGTATTTTATCGCGCAATACACCACTTGAATACTTCATCGAAGGTGGTCGTTCCCGTACAGGTCGCTTACTTCCACCGAAGACTGGTATGTTGGCAATGACTGTTCATGGACACCTACGTGGTCCTGAAAAACCGATTGCCTTTGTTCCAACCTATATCGGTTATGAACGGCTTATGGAAGGTTCAACCTATGTTGGAGAAATGCAAGGTAAGCCTAAAGAATCAGAATCAATTTTAGGCATCCTAAAAACTTTAAGAAAAATCGAACGCATTTTCGGTAAAGTGCATGTCAATTTTGGAGAACCAGTTTTCCTCAATGATTTACTTCGTGCGCATGACGCCGACCATATCCGTATCGAAAGTAATGATGCACCGATTCCTCAAGAAGTTTCAGATGCAGTGAATAGCTCAGCACATATTATTCTGGAAAATATCAACCGTGCTGTTGTGATCAATCCTGTGTCTTTACTGTCATTGATCCTTTTAGCAACACCAAAACATACACTGGATGAAGAAATCTGTATCAAACAACTTGATACTTACCGTGATTTATTAGCTGCAGAACCTTATGATGAGCGTACACAAGTCACTCCATTATCAGGTAAGGAAATCATTGCCTACGGCTTGAAACTCAAGCTCATCAAACGTGTTAAGCATGTTTTGGGCGATATTATTGCGATTGAAGATAATCAAGCAGTTCTGCTGACCTATTTCCGCAACAATATCTTGCACACCTTTGTTTTACCATCATTGATCGCGTCACTGGTTGAACATAACGGCAAGATTAGTAGAGATGACCTGGTCAATGTAATCTGCACACTCTACCCATTCTTAAAAGCTGAATTGTTCTTAAAATGGAATGTGGAGCAACTGGAAACTCCGATTTGTAAATATGTGGATGCTTTGGTTAGTGCCAAGTTAATCTCACTAGATGAAAATCAAAACCTTGTTTGCCCAGCACCGAACTCGGAAGATCATAATCAGTTAGTGGTTTTAGCTGCTCCAGTCAAGCAAAGTCTTGAACGTTACTACATGACTTTGGCACTTATTACTCAACGTGGTTCTGGCAATATTTCAACTCGTCAGGTTGAAGAACTTAGCCACTTACTGGGTCAGCGTCTATCTGTGCTCTATGAGTTCAACTCACCTGAGTTCTTCGATAAAGCCTTGTTCCAGAGTTTTATGAAAGTTTTGACTCAGCAAGGCTATATCAGCACCAATGAAGATGGCGCGATTGTATTTGATGAAAGTTTTAAAAACGTTGCACAATATGCCAACTTAGTTTTGGATGATGTGACTTTACAGATGCTACAGCATATCACTGCATTTACAGATGAGGAGCTTAAAGAAGTACTGGATGCGGTTGCAGCTGAGCAGGCGAAAAAAAGAGCGAAGCGGAAGAAAGGTTAGAGATATTCAACATATTTTCTCTGCTTAAATTAGAAAGTATTAAAAAGCGATCTTTTTAGGTCGCTTTTTAATAATTGGTGAAGTAGCTATTTTGATTAATAATAAATCAATATCATTCCATATAACACTTATCATGTTAATTTAACAAGTAAATTTTTATATTGTCATTTTTGATGCTAAGATTAATCCTTATATTAATAATCAAGAGGAAATAAAAATGACAAGTCCAACTTTTATACATGAATTGCCAGAACAATTGTTAATGCAGATGACTCCAGAGGAGATTGAACAATGCATCAAAGCAGAACAACTCTATTATCAACATAAACCCAAAACGATTTACTATTTAGCTGTAAATGGCGCTAAGTCAAAAAATGGGGGATTGGTTAAAGCTACATCTCAGTACAAGGTAGATGGATTAGCAGTTGCTCGTGTTGGTGATGAAGTCATTTATGCAGATGGAACAACATCTAAAATTATTTCAGGTGCTGGAGTTGCATGTATTGTTGAAGGTGCTTCAGTTGCTCTTATTGGTAGCCGTTTGGAAAATGGTGATGAAATTATTGATAGCCCTGATACATCAGTTCGCTTTCAAATATTTAAAGACCAACCAACACCTAAAGGTTTTCTTGAACATTAATAATAACAAAGAGTTTAAATAATATGGCTACGCCTTATATTACGATTGGCTGCCCCACCACTGGCGGTGGAGTGGTTCTTACAGGTCAAGATAGCTTTAAAATTGAAGGGATTCCTGTTGCTTGCGTTGGGGATAAAGCAACATGTCCATTGCATAAAACAGTTTCGACGATTATATCTGGTGATCAGTACATGAAAGTACAGGGAAAACCGATGGCGCGTGCTGGTGATGGTCTTTCATGTGGTTGTACATTATTGCCCAAGCAGTCGTTAGTTGTTGGTGATAATGCTCCAAGTGCCAGAGCCAATGCATTAACTTCCCAAATGTCAAATAATCAACAAAATACAAATAATAGTTTGGTGGATGATAAGAAAGAAAAGGAAAAAACAATTCTTTGTAAGCCTGAATGTCTAGGAAAAACAATTATATTCGACACAACACCAGGACCTTATACAATATCAATGGAGCTATGGAAGTTTATTTTATCTTTTGAGGGGTTTGAATCTACCCCATATGTTCCGAAAAATAGTGATAGTAGCGGTGTTACATTAGGTTATGGGTACGATTTGGGACAACAAAGTGCTGCACAAATTAGGAAAGACCTGTCACCTTATTACACAGCTGAACAAATTGATAGGCTTGTAAGTGTGGCGCAAGGAAAAAAGGGCGCTGCAGCCAGAAATGTTTTGCCTAAAATTTCAAATATTACAATTACGAAAGATAAAGCAACGGAAATGATAGTATCCGTAAAAAAACGATATGCAAATCAAGTTGTTGATATATATCCTGAAGTTTTAGAGTTACATCCACATTGCCAAGGTGCTTTATTGGATCTAATCTACAATCGTGGTAATGGTTTAAAAGATATGCCTAAACAACTTACAAGATCACACATGCGTGAAATTCGTGATGCTTTTAAGGCTGGTACACCTGAGAAGATTCCAGATATTCTACGGAACATGTCTAAATTATGGGTCGGAAAGGGTCTTAATGGATTAGTTAATAGACGAAAGGACGAAGCAACTTGGTTTGAGAAAGGACTTAAATGTGACTGCTATAAATAAATTACTTGTCTTAGGATTTTGTTCTTTATTACTAATGAATACTACTCATGCTGATAAAGTAAGGTGCACTAATCCTAATGGAACTACATTTAATGAAATATCCACTTGTTTATATGAAGATTATCAATATTATGACAAACAGTTAAATGTTGTTTATAAGAAAAAACTTTCCTCATTAAGTTCATATAAAAAAAATAAGCTCAAACAATCTGAGCTTAAATGGATTAAAACAAGGGATAGAGAGTGTAATGCTTTAGTTGATGAATTAAATTATGGGAAAGAAAGTCATTTCGCAGCAACTGAATGTAAGACTGACATGACCAAAGAACGTATTGAGTTTATCAAAAACTACAAATAATCAAACAAGTAATCTTGTGAGAAGTAAAGTTGGTAAGGCTAAATGGAAAGATTATCACAATGATAAATCTAAAGTTTCGAATGTTAGTTGTGAGCCCTTTAAATGAAAAAGATAATGATTCTATTATTTGTTATGTTCTCATNCATANCCATCGGACATGCACAAACAAGTAATCAATTAATTAGCAATAATNTTGNACCTAAGTACAATNCTNAATTAAGTGGCTCATACCCAACNCTAAAAGGAAGTCAATTTAAAAAAATTAATGATTCTATTTTAAAGTTTATTACAGTGAACTTTGATGGAAAAGATGATGCATATCCNACAGAATTANGTTTTAAGAAGCTATTTCAAAATAATGAAATTTTAAGCTTTNCTATTGATTACAANATAAGCAATTCAACCGAAAGATATTTTANTAAGTATTACACTTTAGANTTGTTAAAGAAGAAAGAGTTAAATCTATCTGAGTATCTTNAGTATAAAAAAATCNCTAAATCAGACATATTTGATAGTATAAATCTCTTTATTTCCCCATGTCTTTCCGCTGAAAAATCTCAGCCTGAATATTGTTCAGATATGACATTNCAAAGCNTNNTAGANAANAATACNAAGGTTANTTATTCTGATGTTTCAGGCTTTTTTTATAAAAAATAAAAATGATATAGGGATTGGTTTTNATTCTAATAANTTCACGANTANNTTTATTTATAATATAAAAACNANAAAGATCTCTTTAGATTAGAGAAACATTTTTAATGGAAACTCATATGCATAAAATTAAATTTTTTTTCTTGGTACAGTATTTTCTCTTTTTATTCAAAATGTGAATGCAGAAGATTCAACGAATAGTCAAAAATCAGAAGAACCACAATATGTTAATGATGGTGTAGTTGAATATTATTGTAATTCAAAAAAATCTTACTTTGCTTTTTATGCAGACTCACCAGAACCTCAGAAAGATGCTAAAAAACTAAAAATTGAAACTTACCCTTTATTAATAACGTCTAAAGAAGATTCTTTTGGCAACTATATGCGTTTAGGAAGTAAAAANGCAATACGNCAATGTGGCACAATAAAAGTTATTTTTGAAAGTGGTTATTATAATGCTAACATTCAAGGAGAGTTAGGACTAATGGACTACCCTCTAATGTCCATTTNTATAAATGGCAAAAAGATATTGGATAAAAGTATATTAAATTTATGTGCTTCTGNTGGGGTACGTGAAGTATGCCCAAGTGATTCTGCTATACAGTCAATAGAAATTACGAAAAAGACGAGCAAATTATATAAAATGGCATTAACTACAGCCATCCCTCAAGATAAAAATGAAAGTTTTAGATTAGAGAAAAAAATTCTCAAATTGAAAGTGGAGTAATCAAACAGCAAAATTTTAAATAATAAGTTACCAGTACATTCCTATAACCGATTTATAAAAATAGCGTTACTTTTTTAAGATAACGCTATTTTTATGTGCAAAGTAGAAATAAATCAAACCATGCTTATTTAGCGTAGGAGCATGCTATCTAACTGCTGCAATTAATTATGAAGTGCAGCAAATCTCTCTATATTCGCTGCCCAGCTCAATTTGCAAGGCCATACAGTTTAACAAGCAGATTTAAATTTTCTTAATCAGATGAAATGATTTGGATTTGCAAATTTCTTATTTAGAAAAAAACACTATTTCAGCTATGTTAGCAAAAAATACGAAGACTTATATGAATTTGAGATAACGATGAAGAAAATTTTAGCAACAGCTGCAATTGTAACTTTAAGCATAAATTTGGCTGCATGCGAAAAAAAGCCTAATACTAAAAGTGATGCTACTGGATCAGAATTAAAGACATTGACTATTGGTTATCAAAAAGCATCGTTAAAATTGATTGTTGCCAAGAAAAATAAAATTTTTGAACAGGCATTTCCAAACACCAAAATTGAATGGAAGGAGTTTCCAGCAGGACCACAAACATTGGAAGCGTTGAATGTTGGGGCAATTGATGTGGGATATACGGGGGATACGCCTGTTATTTTTGCACTATCAGCAGGAAAACCTATACAGTATTTGGCATATGAAATAAATTCAAAAAATGCACATAATCTTTTGATTCCAAAAACAAGCAATATTAAATCCCTACAGGATCTGAAAGGTAAACGTATCGGGTTGACCAAAGGTTCAAGTGCGCACTATTTCTTGGCAGAAGTATTAAAAAAAGCCAATTTAACTTGGCAAGATATTGAACCAATATGGTTAACGCCAGCAGATGGTCGAGCAGCACTGGATAAACAGTCTATCGATGCATGGGCAATCTGGGATCCATATTCTAGTGCTGCGGCTCTGGAAGGAAGTACCCGCGTTCTTATTGATGCCCAAACTTTACCAGCTGCATATAGTTTTTATTTATCATCACCTAAGTTTTTACAAACACATCCTGTTGAAGCACAAAAGTTTATTTCAAGTCTAAATCAAGCTGATACATGGATAAATGCAAATCCAGAAGAAACAACAAAAATATTGGCAGAGAGCACAGGCATTGACTTGAAGGTGGCTGAACGGGTTATGGAACACCGTAATACACCTTCTCCTGTAAGTTTATTGGATGAAAAAACGGTACAAGATCAACAAAAAATTGCTGATTTATTTTCAGGTTTGAAGCTTGTTCCAAATGCTGTGCAGATTAAAGAGCATAGCTGGAAAGGGGGAGAGTAGTTGTTGATTCTGGAAATACCATTAGCATATCTAAGCTGTTTATTTTAAATACAAAAAAAGCGCCATAAGGCGCTTTTAAATTGATTGAACTTTTATTCTTGGACAAAAGTAACAGTCCCATTTTCTAAAGACTTGACGCGTGCCAAAGATTCAACACGGTAGCCTTTATCGAGTAATAGCTCACGTCCAGGCTGGAAAGATTTTTCAATTACGATTCCGATGCCTACAACCTCAGCATTGGCTTGATGGATAAGATCGGCAAGACCGAGAGCGGCTTGACCATTTGCCAGGAAATCATCAATGACTAATGCTTTGTCATTTGCATCAATATGTTTTTTAGAAATCGCAATTGTGCTTTCAGTCTGCTTGGTAAATGAGAAAACTTTTGAACGGTATAAATCATCTTTTAGTGTCAAAGATTGATATTTACGTGCAAAAATAACAGGAACACCGAGTTCTAAACCCGCCATAACTGCTGGTGCAATACCAGAAGCTTCAATCGTAATGATTTTAGTGATCCCTGCATCTTTAAAAAGACGAGCAAATTCTTTACCGATGAGCTGCATCATTACAGGGTCAATTTGGTGGTTTAAGAAAGAATCGACTTTCAGAACTTGATCAGATAGAACGATACCTTCATCTAAGATTTTCTGTTCTAGTGCGTGCACAGGGAGATCCTCTGGGGGGCAGGTGCTTTTTCAAGCAAAAGCGTATTTTAAAAAGCACCCACAAAAATGCAAGCCCT
Source organism: Acinetobacter stercoris (assembly GCF_900323515.1). Classification (GTDB taxonomy): domain Bacteria; phylum Pseudomonadota; class Gammaproteobacteria; order Pseudomonadales; family Moraxellaceae; genus Acinetobacter; species Acinetobacter stercoris. Next base: position 12,962 of record NZ_OOGT01000025.1, read on the forward strand.
AAATGATCGAAAGTGGAGATTTCTTATAAATATTACTCACAATGGATTAATTTTTATATCCAGTCATTAATAAACTATAAGATGTTTTGCCATCCTGATGTGTCATTTTCACTGGAGCATAATCCAGTTTAGGAGCAAGCCAGAAGACAGAATCTTTGTTTGGTTTATCATGTTTTAATACAACTTTAATGGTATCGAATGTACCAAAAGGTGTTGTAACTTTTTCTGAACCTTGCTTAACAAAACGACGTGCATCAAGTGCTTTTGCATCTGCAATGTAGTAGGTTGATTTCAGTGCACCTTTTTTCAAATCCTCACGTACCTGAAGTTCTGCATTTAATTCATCCAGCGCACCTGATTTCCAGGCAAAAGAGCGTGCTTTATCATCTTTTTTGGTATTAATCGTTTTTGAACCTGGATTAAAGTTGATGCTCATGGTGTTGTTATGGACGAGAATTTTACTGGTGCGACTAAAACTGTTGGATGTAATGTCTGAGCCATTGAATGAAAAACGACTTGTTTCACTTGCAGAGGCTATGACACCTGCTTTGGCAGCGAAAACATAAGTCCAGTTATTGCCTGATTTTGATAAAGTTCGGGTCGCACTTCCCATATTTTTACCGTTGTAGGCAAATTGATAACTTGCCTGAAATGGACTTATGGCAAGAGCATGGCTTGAGAACGTTGCAAGTAACAATGTGCTTGAAACACCTGTCACGATACTCATGGTTTTTAAAAAATTATTTGCCATTATCAATGTCCTTTACATTTTAGATGTGCAATTAAGTGATAGCACTTATTATGCAACTGAAAATGGAAGAAAAAATTAGGATTTTTACTAAAACTGTAACGGTAATGTAGTTTTTTAATTTCATCCATTTGAAAAATAAACTATTTTTCTTGTTTTTGCTGGATCGGGGTAACGTTGTCATCCGCAAGATCATCATCTATATCTTCGACGTCATTAACCTTGTTGAAAAGTGCCATCAAGTTTACATTACCCAAAACGACAAGTTCGGCTTCTCGTAAAACGGCATGGTTGACATGAACTTTACTTAAAGTATCCATTACGGATTTTAACTTTCCTAACCAGCGGTTGAGATCAAGATGTAATAGATCATCTTTAACTTTGATGACTTCAAATTTTTCTAAAATCATTCCTAATGGATCTCGATTTAAAACCTTTTGATAGAAAAATAAAAAGCCATTTGCCGCAACTTTTTGGAAAAAGTTTTTATAACTTGCTTCGACGACTTGTGTATCACTGATCTGTTCAAAAACAATGAGTTGTATGTCTTTATTCATTTCCATTTGAATCAGTTTCAAGTCTACTGATAGGGTTGCATGTAGTCCTTTCACATTTAAGGTGGCATATAGTCTTAGCCAGTCATCGTGTAAATCTGCATGTAAGTCTTCAAGAATTTTTACATTGTCTGTGACATATCTTTTAAAAGTTGCATTTAAAAAGACCTGAGACAAAGGGAATTCACGCTCTTCCTCAATAAAATCTCCGGCTTTTTGATAAATTTTACTAATTTTATTTGCAATTTTAGAAAGTAGCGTTGGCATAAACCTCATCCCGGAATTCTCTCCAAAACAGGGAGATTATTTTGTCAGTCAATTAAATTTTTCAGTTTGGTGGTTGCAGTTTAACAAAATTCATAGCACCATTTTTGTATTTCTCATGATGCTTGGGGAAAATTTGATATGCATCATGTTTATATAAAAATATGTTGATTAAAACTTATTTTAACTGATTTTAATTTCTTAGGATAAATGCTTTGTCGGTTTAATGTGATGATGAATAAATTTTTTTTCAGTTTTAAGTTTTCTGAATCTTGGTGGAAAGATAGGATATTTATTGGTGCGATAAGTTTTGCCATTATTTTACATCTGTCAATATTAATGTTGCAGTTTGCCTTACCTGAAGCATCCACTACGACCAGTCATGAAATTGCTGTGACGATGCGACCAATTTTAGAAGATGTAAAAAGTGCGGAATTTCTTGCTCAGGAGAATCAATTAGGTTCGGGACGTTTTCGTGATGTGCATCGGATGAGCAGTGAGTTGCCTGCACAATCTGAAGATGTGAGTGCTGGAAATGAGCAACAGCTCGAAAGTCTGGAAAAAATACAGCAGCAACGAGAGTTAGATTTTCAAGAAAAATTCTTGATGACCGTTTTAAGCTGGCAAAAAGAAATCGAGCAGAACAACCGAAAAAAAGCCATGGATGAGTTGCAAAGTCAGTTTCAGGCTAAAGCGGCGATGGTAGCAAGCTTAGAGGCGCAGTATTTAACTCGTCAGCAAAATTTTAGCCGGCAGCAACAGATTAAAACTGTGGATGGTATTCAGGCTAAGAAAGATGCTTCTGCTGCATATTTGGATAAATTTAGAGAAAAGGTTGAGCTATATGGAAATAGTAACTATCCCGAGATTGCTAAACAGCAAAGATTAAAAGGCGAAGTTCAATTGATGGTTATTTTGAATACTGAAGGTGGAATTCGGGCGATTCGTTTAATTCAAAGCTCAGGTTTTTCTATACTGGATGAAGCTGCTAAAGCATCTGTACGTAATGTGGCTCCTTTCGGCCGTTTTGATGCCAATATGAAAGATATTTCTGAACTACGTGTAGTGAGAACCTGGCGTTTTGATCCAGCAGAAGCAGAGTTTGAGGTGCGTTAAGCATTTTTTAGTGCCGATTTAATATTTCACAGATTTCAATCTCAAAAACATCGTACCATCGTTCTTTTCCTTGACGTTGAGCTGCGATGTGTTCGCTATCGGTTTTCCAGGCTTGAATATCTTCTAGAGAGTTCCAATATGAGAGTGCGATTTCGAGTCCTTGTTCTGAAATGGCCTCAAACTTTTGACAATTGAAGTTATTAAGTGCTTTCTCACGCAATAAATGAACTGTTTGAAAATAATCATCGTCTAAAATGTTAATGTGTGCCTTAAAAATAACAACATATTTCATTAGTTTTTCTCATTATTGAATCGGTTTATGGATTCAAAATTATTTTAGTGAAAACAAAAATAAACCGTTTTATCAATCCGAATAGCATTGGATTTATTTTTAAAAACAGAAGGAGAGCTATTCCCTAAAATTATCAGGACGTTGTTAAAGAAGACGGGTTAATCTTCTTTAACTGTATAAGGGTTGTTAAAACCGAGTTTTGCTAAAATTTCGATTTCCAGAGCTTCCATTTCCTCCGCATCTTCCTCAGAGGTTTCATGGTCATATCCCATTAAATGTAAAGTGCCATGGACTAACATATGGGTAAAATGCTCTATAGCTGTTTTATCTTGTTCGATTGCTTCTTGTAGAACTACAGGAATACAAATGACTAGATCACCAATTGGTAAGGCATCAAGCAAAGATAAAACTTCTTCAGGAATGTCACTTGGAAAAGACAATACATTGGTAGGTTTGTCTTTTTGGCGGTATTCCAGATTGAGTTTATGACTTTCGTCGCTGTCAACACAGGCAATTCCTATTTCACAGTCCTGATCGACATTAATGTGACGTAAGGCGGTTTCAATTACTTTTTTGATATAGCTACGTTTGAGCACCAGTTCTGGTGCTTCAAACGATTGCTGTAAAGATAGGCTAAGTTTCAAAACTTGTCCTTAAACATTTTCTTGAGTTTGAGATTGGTGCTGGGCATCGGCAGCAGCATCATTTTCAGATAGCAGTGCTTCATGACGAGCTTTACGTTCAGCACGGGCTTCCGCACTTAAACGGTTCTGTTCACTGTCCCATCCTTCATAAGCTTCTACGATTTTTTGTACCAGCTGATGACGTACAACATCACGGGAGTGGAAGCGAGTGATATGAATTTCTTTAATTTTTTCAAGCACACGTAATGCATGTGCAAGCCCTGATTGCTGACCACGTGGTAAATCCACCTGTGTGATGTCACCTGTAATGACTGCACGTGATCCAAAACCTAGGCGGGTCAGGAACATTTTCATCTGTTCTGGCGTGGTGTTTTGAGCTTCATCCAGAATAACAAAGGAGTGGTTTAAGGTACGACCACGCATATAGGCAAGAGGAGCAACTTCAATCACTTGGCGTTCGATGAGTTTTGCCACTTTTTCAAAACCGAGCATTTCATACAAGGCATCGTAAAGAGGTCGTAAATATGGATCAATTTTCTGACTTAGGTCACCAGGTAAGAAGCCCAGTTTTTCTCCTGCTTCAACGGCTGGTCGAACCAAAAGAATACGCTGGATTTCATTACGTTCTAGCATATCTACTGCAGCAGCTACTGCCAGATAGGTTTTACCTGTACCTGCTGGACCGATTCCAAATGAAATATCACTTTGTAAAATGCGCTGAACATAGCGTTTTTGATTTGCGCCACGAGGATTGATTCGACCCTTACGTGTCTGAAGCCAGACATCATCCAAACCAGTGTGTTCCTGATCCGGGTCTATTTGCAATTCACGGTCAGTCTGACTGCCCTGAATCATGAGGTGCAAAGTATCAGCACTAATTTGGGCAGATACTTCAGCTTCATCAAATAAGCGCTGAAGTAAGCCTTCAGCTCTTTCAACTGCCTCAATTTCCCCATCGATAAAAAATGAATCTCCCCGATGGGCAATTTTGACATCTAAACGTTGTTCGATTTGTTTCAAGTGACCGTTATATGCACCGAGCATACTTTTTAAACGTTCCATTGAAATACCAGGGAATGCTACTGTACGTCGAATCGCTGCTGTCAAAGAATTATCCTTTTGAGTCGTTTTGTTTTGTAGTGGTAGAAGAGGGTTTTAAACACCAGTCTTCTACCCCTAGATTACGCCACGTCAGGTTCAAGATTCAAGAGTTCACCGTAAACTAAATTTAATGTTTTAATTTCGGTAATCTCAATCTCTGCAAAGCGTCCGACCCAATCCGGGTCTCCGATAAATGTTACTAAACGTGTATTGTCAGCTGTTCCAACCAGAACATTTGGATCATGTTTAGAAATGCTTTCGATGAGAACGCGTTGAATAGTTCCGAGCATGGCATCTGTTTTACGAATGCTGGATTGTTTGATCCACTGTTGAACTTTTGCCAAACGCTCTTTCTTTACTTCTTCTGGGGTGTCATCAGGCAGTTCTGCAGCAGGTGTTCCTGGTCGTTTTGAATAAACGAAACTATATGAGTGATCAAAATCCAGATCCTGGATAAATTGGTAAGTTTCTTCGAAGTGTTGATCTGTTTCACCTGGAAAGCCGATGATAAAGTCACTTGATAAGTGCATATCAGGGCGAACTTTGCGAAGCTTGGCAATTTTCTCAATATAAACATCAATGGTGTGATTGCGTTTCATTGCCTGAAGTACATCATTTGAGCCACTTTGAACTGGTAAATGTAGATGGGAAACCATTTGAGGCAAATCACGGTAGCATTGAATCAGCTCGTCAGAAAATTCAAGTGGATGTGATGTTGTATAACGTAAACGTCCAATTCCCGGTATTTCCGAGACCAGGCGCAGCAGTTCCGGAAACGTACAGATACCACCTTCAAAAGTCTCACCGCGATAACCATTTACATTTTGCCCAAGTAAACTGATTTCACGAACCCCTTTTTCTGCAAGTCCTGCAATTTCAGCAAGAACATCATCAAGTGGACGAGAAACTTCCTCACCACGTGTATATGGAACCACACAGAAAGAGCAGTATTTTGAACAACCTTCCATAATTGAAACAAAGGCTTTATATCCTTCTACACGAGGTTCTGGCAAAAAGTCGAATTTTTCAATATCAGGGAAAGATATATCAACCAGTTTGATTTTTTCTTTTTTGGGCTTTTCGATCTGATCATTATGTTGATCAAGCATTTGAGGTAAGCGGTGCAATGTTTGTGGACCAAATACCATGTCGACATAGGGTGCTCGTTTTTGAATGTTGTCACCTTCTTGAGATGCAACACAACCACCAACCCCGATCACGAGATCTGGATTTTTTTCTTTCAATTTGCGCCAGCGTCCTAGCTCTGAAAAAACTTTTTCTTGTGCTTTTTCACGAATAGAGCAAGTATTCATGAGTAGGATATCGGCATCGTTTGGATCAGTGGTTAATATATATCCATGTGAGTCGCCTAAAAGGTCTGCCATACGGTGACTGTCATACTCATTCATCTGACACCCTTGCGTTTCGATATACAGTTTTTTAACTGTACCTTCTGCTGGGGTGTGCTGTGGCTGGGTAACAGTGTTTTCTGAGGCAGCTTTGGCACTATTTGGAATGAAGGTTTGAACCGTCATGTAGGCTCCTAGAGATTTAAATCAAATGTACGTGTGAGCTGGCTTTTTGCTATGCTCAACAAAAGCCCGCTATTTTAACTTAAAATCCAGTTAAATTTATAAAAAAATACAGGTTGAGAAAGATTGATTTTAAATAAAAAATAACGATTAAATTAATATCAATGAATCAGTAAGTTACATAACACAACAGTAGAAATGCGTTAGAATATTTAAACTACACATCTAAAATTGCTGATGTAAACCAATGGGCGAGTTATGCGGGTTGAAAGAAATCGAGTGTTAAAGCAGCTAAATTATCATACAAAAACGTTTATTTATTTGAGTGGTTTTTTTCTTTTCGTATGTTCTCAGTCTAGTCATGCTGCAGAAGAGCAGTTTAATGATGCTTTACGCGCTTCGGGTTCAGCCAATACTGCCTTATTAGATCAATATCAGGCAGCCATGCAAAATGACGCATTAGGTTACTATCCTGAATACTGGAAGCTGAATAGCAATTTGGCCTTTCAATCGCCTGCAGCCATTATCAGTTTTGCACAGCGTTACCCTCAATCTGCTATGGCAGAAAAACTGGCTGCTGATTATGTTGAGGAAAAAGTCAAACAGGCTGATTTTGCGAATGCTCAACCGATATTATCTTATATAAGTAATCCTGATCAGGCTGAAAGTTGTGCTGTTGCCCAGGTTCGGGCAAAGTCTGGTGATCCATTGGTGTTTGCAGAGTACAAAGATGTGTGGTTAACAACAAACGCCCAACCAGACTCATGTACAGGGTTGGGGCGCATGATGCTATCTAGCCCATTGATGACCAGGCAAGATCGTGAGCAAAGACTGTATGCACAGCTTCGTGCGGGACAGTCAGGTCTGGCAATGGCCACTGCCCAAACACTCGGTATAACCCTATCTTTGGCAACTTTGAATCAGATTCAAGCTAATCCTATGGATTATTTATGGTCGGCAGAAAAAAATAATATTAGTGATTATGCTTATTTGGTTTATGCATTGGGGCGTGTAGCAGATACAGACTTAAATGTTGCTTTACAGTCAGTCCAGAAAGCCGCACAAGGCACACCAGATAATGTACAAAAATATTTATATCGAACTGTTGCCTATATCGGTGGTACAACAGTAATGAAAAATAACTTTAATCGTCAGGTATTGCAGTATTTTGATGCGAGTTATGGTGTTCCATTTAGTCCCGAAGAGTCGGAAATTTATGCACGTCAGGCTGTACGTTTTGGTGCATGGGAAAGTTTGATTCGTGCGATCAATAGTATGAGTGTTTCCCAGCGAAGTGAAGATCGTTGGCAATACTGGTTAGCCCGTGCAACAGAACAACGTGGAGACAGTACTTCAAAGCGGACAGCTCAGGATATTTATCAAAAGCTTGCGATGTCTGGAGACAGTTATCATAATCTTTTGGCAAAAGATCATATTGGACAACGCTTAACTGGTTCTCCTGCGAATGAACAGCCATCTTCAAGTGATATGCAGCGTCTAGATCAGAATATTCATTTTCGCCGTGCATTTACATTACGTAATATCAATGCACCAGCAAACTATACAAATCGTGAATGGAATTGGGCTGTTCGTCAAGCATACTTAAAACATGACGATGGTTTGATTTTAGCGGCAGCAAAGCGAGCGACTGATATGGGGTGGTATGACCGTGCCATTTATGCCGCTGAAAGAACCGAGAAAAAGCATAATTATGGCTACCGTTATGCAACACCACATCAGGCAATGGTGGTTAGTCATAGTAAAAATGCGGGGATTGATCCCGCATGGGCTTACGGTTTGATGCGTCAAGAGAGTCGATTCGTGACTGCTGCGCGCTCACATGTTGGTGCGGGCGGCTTAATGCAAATCATGCCAGACACAGCAAAACATGTAGCAAGACAAATGGGAGAAACTTATAATCCTGCTGCACTCAGTGATGCGAACACCAATATTCGTTATGGAACATATTATTTATCTATGATTCAAGGGCAGTTGAGTAGCAACCCTGTTTTGGCAACAGCGGGTTATAATGCTGGACCAAATAGGGCGAAACGTTGGCAACCTGATGATAATAAACTAGCAGCGGATCAATATACGGAATCAATTCCTTTAACTGAGACCCGAGATTACGTGAAAAACGTGATGACCAATGCTGCACATTATGGCATTTTACTTGGACAGGGACCTCAGCAGATCGAGAGTCGTATGCCACCTATTCCAATGCGAATGAGCCAGTAAGTTTTCATCATTTGATTTGGGCGTTGGACACTGAATGAACTTTACATTTTATTTGAACCAAAAAATAAGCCGGCTGGCATGGTTTTTTGTCTATGCAAGCTTAGGCGTATTTTGTGTTCAGGTACATGCTGGATCTCCTCTACAGGGTTATGTTATGCAGATTCAAATGACACCGGCAGTGTGTGCACTTGACGCAAGCAAACAAAAGCAGCGCAAATGTTTAGAGGGATACTCACTAACGATTACAGGACTTTTACCTGAGACGAGTAGTAGTAATTGTTCAACGACGTCATCAGCGACATTATCGCCTTTACAGGCAAAAGTAGTGGCACGTGTGATGCCTGAAGAAAATGCGCGTATCCAGCTCTGGCAAAGCATAGGAGGGTGTGTGCCTATGAATGCAAGTCAATATTTTCGGTTGGTGATCAATCTCGCAGAAAATCTAAAAATTCCAGCAGACTTGTCTGGTGGTGACAATAAGTCGGTTACTCAAAGTAATCTCAGAAGTCAATTTATCCGGTTAAATCCATCATTACCTGCCGATGGAATCCGCTTTAATTGTCAAAGTCAAAGCTCACGTAGTAAGCCATTGCTAACCCAGTTACAGGTTTGCTATAGCAGTAACGGGCGCTATAGAGAATGTGCCAGACATGTTGTTTCAAATTGTCCAACGAACTTTACAATAAAAGGTTCTTATTAGAAAAGAACTGTTTTAGACCAATAAATAGCCGTATTATTAATGATTTACTTAAGATTATAAAATTTCAATGTCTTATATCATGTAGAAAAATATTTTTTGTCACAATTTTAGATAGCTCTCACTTGATCTCATTGCATGTTTAACGTCACGAGAGTTCACGAAAATACACTGAAAAAATCATTATGGGCATCGAAGTGTCATATTGGCATGTTTAAATTTAAACAGCTCTTTTTAGGTCATTTATATTTCCTATCAGACTTTTGTTGAAATTCGACCTCTTTTATATGCAACTTTTAAAGGATTGGAGTACAATCTTGGTCGTTTATGATAATTCGATTAAATGGAAGTTGTCCTTTAATCACATTAACGATCCTCAATTGGAGATAATTACATGAAGCAACCCGTTCGTGTTGCCGTTACTGGCGCTGCAGGTCAAATTGGTTATAGCCTATTATTCCGTATCGCTAGCGGTGAAATGTTAGGTAAAGACCAACCAGTTATTCTTCAATTATTAGAAATTCCTGTTGAGAAAGCTCAACAAGCGCTTAAAGGCGTAATGATGGAACTTGACGACTGTGCTTTCCCATTGTTGGCTGGCATGATCGGTACTGATGATCCTAAAGTTGCATTTAAAGATGCTGACTATGCATTATTGGTTGGTTCTCGTCCACGTGGTCCTGGTATGGAACGTGCTGACTTATTGAAAGTAAATGGTGAAATCTTCATTGGTCAAGGCCAGGCACTGAACGAAGTTGCTAGCCGTGACGTTAAAGTTCTTGTTGTAGGTAACCCTGCTAACACTAACGCTTATATCGCGATGAAATCTGCTCCAGATCTTCCTGCGAAAAACTTCACAGCAATGTTACGTCTCGACCACAACCGTGCGTTGACTCAACTTGCTCAAAAAGCTGGTGTTGCAGTTTCTGATATCGAAAACATGACAGTTTGGGGTAACCATTCTCCATCTATGTATGCTGACTACCGTTTTGCGAATGTAAATGGCGAAAGTTTAAAAGATAAAATCAACGATGCAGATTGGAATGCTAACGTATTCCTTCCTACAGTTGGTAAACGTGGTGCTGCAATCATTGAAGCTCGTGGTTTATCAAGTGCTGCTTCTGCTGCGAACGCTGCAATCGATCATATGCGTGATTGGGCGCTTGGCACAAACGGCAAATGGGTAACTATGGGTATTCCTTCTGATGGTTCTTATGGTATCCCTGAAGGCGTAATGTTTGGTTTCCCTGTAACAACTGAGAATGGTGAATACAAAATCGTTCAAGGTTTGGAAATCGACGAATTCAGCCGTGATCGTATCAACCATACGTTGAATGAACTTGAAGAAGAACGCGCTGCTGTTGCTGATCTTCTAAAATAATTTAATCTTTTAGATTAAGTTGAAAGCACCCTGTCCAGGGTGCTTTTTATTTGGGGACTAGCACAAAATTTAACAAGAAACTTGATTTAATTGACTGAATTTTAGAGAGATAATGGTTAAGGTAATAACGCTTAAAATAACTTAAGGAGAATAATATGTTTGATGAGCAACCAACACTGACGCTTTTATTTGAACAATTAGGTTTGGCATCTGATGAAGCATCTATTTTAGAATTTGTGAAAAGTCATCAACTCTCCCGTGACACGATGTTGCATGAAGCTGAATTTTGGACAGATAGCCAGCGTGAATTTATTACTAGTCATTGGCAAAAAGATGATGAGTGGTCTCTGGTTGTTGATGAACTTGGGACATTATTAAATCAAGATGCTGAGAAATAACGCTATAGCTGTTTTTGAACACAAATTGCAACAACAAAAAAGATAGATAGGCTATCTTTTTTTTGTGACTTCTTATAAGTTAATTGCATAACAAATTACAATTAAGTTGATAAGGAGATAGCCATGCTCGGGAAGAACAAGCCATCCTTAGAATTGTTGTTTTCACAGCTCGGTTTAGCCAACAGTCTTGCTGCAATAGAATTATATGTTCGAACTCATCAAATTCCAGCAGGTATGCCTTTGCATGACGCCCCATTCTGGAATCGTTCGCAGCGAGATTTTTTAATTAGTCATCTGGTTCAGGATGATGACTGGGCGATCTGGATAGATGAGCTCAACCAACAGTTGCATATGGATGCTTATAAGCTTCAGACAGCTTAAATATGACTTGATCAAATCTGGAAAATAAAACATATAGCCCGTTCTTGTTACGGTAAGAGCGAGCTAATCATTTTAATGTAATTTATCCTGAATAAGTTTTACAAACCATTCTTCTTTACGTACAGAATTAAAGGCGGAATGCTGTCTTACAAGATCTAGATCATGCTCAGGATGTTTCATGTATTTATTCAACCAATGGCGGGTCAATGCGGTTTCATTCTTGGACATAGAGGCGTAGGCTAGGAAAAAGTATATATCCACATTTTCATAAGGTGTAAGCGGTTTTAAAATTTGCTGAGTAATTAAGGCAAAACGAGTTTCTTTACTAATTTCATAATACAGCATATAAGCTTTAGCCAGATGCAGAGACAGATTCAAATACAAAGACAAGGGCATTTCTTCATATTCAAGACGTGCCTGTTCTAAAAGTACAATGGCTTCCTGTAAAAAGTGGATTTGCTCTTGACGTGAGTTACTCCGAGTTACCAGCTGTAGACGCAGATCACTGCGTTCCAGTGCGAGTTCAGGCGTATTGTCTGTCAAATACAACTGATCTGTTTCACCAATACGCGAGATGATTTGTTTTGTATCTTCAAACATTTGCCTACATCCTCAATTATTCATTGTCAGTATATGAGGATGATTTAAATTATTTAAAGCATATGTTGTGATTTAGATAACACTGTCGTTGCTACGCAACCATGCCGTAATGGATAGGCGTTGATGCTTTGCCTCTAATACCTCATGCAGTAGATCACTTCTAAACATAGCAATCCGATTTGGTTTAGGGGTAATCGTGTGCCAATGATCATTTTTATCTTGTAAGTGTAGTTGGCCCCCCCAGTCTTCTTGCCATTCTTCGTGTAAATAATAAACAGCTGAAATCACACGATCGTTTTTCTTTTGAGGATTATCACGGTGTAGGGCATAAAATTCACCTGCGTTATAACAGGCAAAATGTGCTTCAACTTGTTTGATACCCAAATAAAAATTTTGGTTTAAAATTTTAGAAAATTCATCCAGCGCTTTTACATGCTGAGTAGCCATGTTTAACTCATCAGTGATCCATAGAATATGATCACTTCGGATTTTACTGACAACACCATTCTGGATCGCTGCATCACGAAAACGATTAAGATTTGAAGTACACTCCTCTACAAGCTGGTGAACATAGTCTTTAGAGTAAGCATTGTCTATAAATGCAAAACCATGTTCATTTAAGTCATCTAAAACCTGATCTATATTCCAGGTATTTGGGAGAAAAGTTATTTCCATACCGCCCCATAAAATTTAAAATGAAAGAAAAATTATTCAGAATATTCTAGAACAACTAATGGGCAGTGAAGAATTTTTTTTTCGTGTTAAAATACCTGTTGATCTAAGGAATTAATTTAAAGATGAATTACCGTCACCATTTCCATGCAGGCAATTTTGCCGATGTCATGAAACATGTGTTATTGCTGCAACTTTTAAACAGGCTGAATGCCAAAGATAAACCTTATCGTTATATCGATACACATGGTGGTGCGGGTAAATACGACTTGTCTTCTGCGCCAGCGCAAAAATCAGGTGAGTTCCTAAACGGTATTCATCGCTTAATCAAACTGGATGATTCCATTGTCCGTCAAGCACCAGAAGCAGTTCAGCAATATTTGAAAATTGTTGAAGATATGCGTAATACCTCAGGAAAAGGGGCTTATCCAGGTTCACCATGGTTTGCTTTAGAAGCAATGCGTGAAATTGATAAAGCGACGATTTTTGAGATGCAACGAGATGTATTTCAACAGCTTTATTTAAATATTCGGGATAAACGTGCAGGTTTACATGAGCGAGATGCTTATGAGGGATTACTTGGTGTAACACCACCAAAAGAAAAACGTGGCTTGGTGATGATTGATCCGCCTTATGAGCTAGAGCGTAAAGATTTTCCTCAATTGGTTGAACTTTTACAGAATGCTTATAAAAAATGGCCTACAGGGGTGTTTGCTGTTTGGTATCCAATTAAAGATCGTGCCATGATTGAGCGTTTTGAAAAGAAAATGATCAAAACGGGTATACGCCGTCAGCTTGTTTGTGAAATTTGTGTATGGCCAGACGATACACCTGTTGGGCTAAATGGCTGTGGTCTTTTAGTGATTAATCCACCTTGGCAATTTTCTGAACAGGCAGATGAAGCACTACAATGGTTATTCCCACATTTACGTATGCAAGAAAATGGTGGGCATGCTGCTGTTCGTTGGTTAGTTGGCGAATAAGTTAACATCCGATAAAGCATGGGTCACATTAGGATCTAAGATGACAAATACAAATAAACCCGAGAGCGATTGCTCTTCACAACGAGATCCATCTTTTGATGGCATCACTTTTGAGGTTGAAGAAGAAGAGCATACGCAGGAAGGGCATAAAATCAAACGCCGTGGGATTTATCTCTGGCCTAATCTCATAACGACAGCGGCATTATTGTCGGGATTCTACTCGATTATTGCCAGTATGAACGGTGTTTATATTCAGGCGATATATGCCATATTACTTGCCGCTTTGTTTGATGGATTAGACGGGCGTGTTGCTCGTGCTATTGGTGCACAAAGTGCCTTTGGTGAACAATATGATTCTTTATCGGATTTACTCGCTTTTGGTGTAGCTCCGGCAATATTGATGTATAGCTGGTCACTAAATGGTTTGGGGCGAATCGGTTTGGCATGCTGTTTTGTTTATACTGCATGTGCTGCATTTAGACTTGCACGTTTTAATGTACAAATTGGTGTCGTCGATAAACGTTATTTTATTGGTATTGCTAGTCCTTTAGCCGCCATAATCGTGATTACATTGGTTTGGGTGAGTCGTGATTATCCTGAAATATTTGATTTGAAAGAAAAAGGTATTCTTGCAATTTATGCTTTTATTATGGTTGCCGTTGGTCTACTAATGATTTCGAATATGAAATATTATTCATTTAAACAGATGGATCGTAAACGTGTTCCTTTTGTGGTAATGCTACCAGTTGTGCTGATATTTGCCGCAATTACCTATAACATTCCAGTCGGTATTTTGATTGTTTGTATACTTTATGTGTTGTCAGGTTTCGTGACAACATTTATGACACGGAAAAAAACAGTGTAATGAACTAAAAATAAGGAGGGCTTGGTATGCAGTTGTTAATGAATTTGGTTGATGAATCAAAACAACTTAATCAAGCCCAGTTCCCATTAAAACTTGGCTATCATGGACCGAAAGGCCGTTTTAAGATTATTCATCAGGCATTGATGATTCCAAATCTCCCCGCTCCATTACATTACTTTAATTTTCTCACGATTATTGGTCAGCCTAGAGTGCCAATGGTGCGTAATGATTATGCAATAAAAACAACAGCATTAGACACAGTTGCAATGATTAGTAGTGTGAGTCCACACATGGTTGGACACTTCAAATCCTATTCGATAGAAAAAGACTGTCTCTTTCAGGATGATTTTTTCCAATTTGGACAAACAGAAAAAATAGTTGGAAGTTTTCCTCATTTTTATTTACATAAAAAGGGTGAAGAATTATCTGCTGATCTGCAGATACAGACGCGTCCGATCATTTCACACTTTACTAAATTAAAATTAGGGTTGTTTGATCATTGGTCTTTACTTTGTCAATGTAAAGGAACGATTCAATATAAAGAACAAGTATTTGAAATTGACCAAATGGGCAGCTTTGAATATGCGCGGGCTGTAAATATCCCATATTTACCCTTATGTTTTTTTACATATCAAATTATTAACTTAAAAAATCATCGACAAATTCTTTTAGCACAGATTAGAAATAACTTTAATCAGATTATCCAGTCCAGAATATATCTACGTGATGCTGTAAATTGTTTATCTGAAATGTATGATGAGGATGTTTATTTTAAAGTTCATCGTGTTTATCCCAAAGTGACTACGCCAAATGGCCAGAATATGTATCTGCCTCGAGAGTTTGAGTGGGTATTAGATAATGGAAAACGCAAAATTAATCTACATGCGCAAAGTCGCGGTGATTTTAAATTTGGTTTAGCTGCTGGGTATGTCGGAAGTTTTAATTACCAAATTAAAATTGATGATGAGGTCGAAGAAGGAACTTCTGGCTACTGTGAATATATCGACTGTCGACCTTTAAAATGGCAGGAAAAAGATGACAAAGAAAAAAAAATGGATGGATTAGGGCAGCCAGCCAGTTTTTTGTTGAAAAAATAACTAAAAAAGTTATTTTAGTGCAAATAATAATCACATAAAGATAAAATTATAAAAAAGGTATTGCAAGGTGCATAAAATGCTGTAGAATGCACATCCATCGGCGGTGATGTTGATTAAAACTTCTTAAAAATCAGTTAGTTGAAGAAATTGATTGAGTTTGGGTTGTTTAAAAATAAATGAACATCATGGTTGACTTTCTAGAAATAGAGAGTAATATAGCCGACCTAGCTTGATGGCGATGAGCCATGAAGAAGATCATTAAGAGAATATGAAGAACAACTTGTGTGGATTTTTACTGGTTGATTAACGATAAATT
>NZ_OOGT01000073.1 GCF_900323515.1 Acinetobacter stercoris
TTTTATCAATTATTGTAATATTAGAAACCATGATCACTATGAATATCTGACCCCCAATTTATTTGCACGTGGTCAGACGGACAAGAAAAAACAACAATTTGTCGACATTCATTTCACTATTAATGAATTTCTGGAACAATATCTGGAGCAACTTCCTCGTAATAGTCATCTAGGTATGATGATGCTAGATTTTTATAATAAAAATCTGGATGAACGAACCAGCTTAATTAACAAGATTATAAAGTTTAATTTTTATCATTAATACCAGGGTCTATTGCTCCATTAATCAAAAACCCATTTCTGAAGAAGTGGGTTTTTAAATCAATATTCCATGTAATTTTACAATAAATTTTAAATTTTTTTACAATCTAAGCTTTCCCACATGGTGATACGCCCGATTAAAGTAGATAAGCCCATGCAGTTCATCATTTTGATTCATTTGAATTGCTTCGACCTCACAATAAAATATTGTATGTGTTCCTACATCATTCATTTGCCTGATTTTACAATCAAAACTAACCAACGCATCTTGTAGTACAGGTGATCCGGTAACTAAAGTTATCCATTTCCCATGATCAAATCGTTCTTCCATAGAAATTTTCGAAGCAAAAGCCTGTGATACATTTTGATGCTGTGAACCCAGCACATTCACCGTCAATATGCCATTCTCTTTAAAATGCGCATGTGAACTGGATGATCGATTCATACACACAAGCAGTGTCGGAGGATCATCCGTTACACTGCATACAGCAGATGCTGTAAAACCAAAACGACCTGTTTCACCAGCAGTGGTAATCACATTCACTGCACCAGTTAATAAAGACATTCCATTTCTAAAATCTGTTGTTTCAACCATGACTACATCCTCCGTCACTAGATATCCAGTACAAGCCGTGCTGATTTTGAACGTGAACAGCATACCAGTATCTGTTCATTGCTTGCTTTTTCTTCATCTGTAAAATAGACATCGCGATGGTCTGGTTCACCTTCTATGACGTCACACATACATGTCCCGCAAACCCCCTGTTCACATGACATTTCTATATTTATTCCCTCACGTTCCAATGCTTGAAGTATCGTTTCATCACTGTTAACCATGATGATTTTTCCACTTTGCTGAGCTACGACCTCGAAAGAATCTCCACCAGTTTCAACATCTACCTGAAAATATTCCTTGTGGATTTGGTCAGCTGGAAAATCCTGGGTTTGGGCAAGATTAATGACCCAATCCATAAATCCTACTGGCCCACATGTATAAATATGACTGTCTTTATCTATGTTTTTGATGCTACTTTCAAAAAACTCTCGATGACTCGCACCTTCCGATTTAAAATGAAAATGGGTAAATTCAGCCAATACACCATTTTTTATCTCATCAACAAAAGCGCAGCGTTCCGGACTAGCACCACAATAATGCAGTTCAAATGACGCACCTTCCGAGGCAAGTTGATAAGCCATTGTGATTAAAGGTGTGATACCGATTCCGCCACCTATCAGTACAGAATGTTTTGCCTTGACCAATGGAAATAAATTACGCGGTTCACTGACCTGTATCTGCATTCCATCTTGTATATCATCAAATGCTGAAACTGAACCACCACGTGACTCAGGGTCTTTTAAAATACCTAATCTAAAAATTCCGGATTGATTCGGATCTTGGCAAAGTGAATATTGACGTACCATTCCATTCGGTAAATGCACATCAATATGTGAACCTGCTTCAATTTTTGGAAGTTGGGTGGATGTAGCTGACTCAAATTCCATCACAGCAACATTGCCACCTTCTACATGTCGGTTTTTGACCACTACATTATAAAGTGCTGTCATTTTTCAAACTCCATTTATATGCATCAAGCCAAGGCTTAACGCATAAACAATCCACCGTTAATATCCCAGGTTGCACCTGTCACAAAACCAGCATTCGGACTTGCCAGCAATGCACATGTCTCGGCAATAAACTGCATACTCCCCAAAGCTTTTACAGGAATATTCTGGATAAACTGTTCAAGCCGGTCATCTGACACAACGCTATGTACGATTGGAGACTCCATAGGACCCGGCGCTATGGCATTTACCGTGACACCTTTGGCTGCAAACTCTTTGGCAAAGATCTTGGTTAAAGTCACAATTGCACCTTTGCTTGCTGCATAGTGCGCACCTGTTGCAGTCCCTCCATTTTGTCCAGCCAGTGATGCCATATTGACAATACGTCCATTGCCTTTATCAGCCATGTATTTACCGATAATTTGACAAGCCTGAAATGTACCACGTTGGTTCACTTGTGTTACCCAGTCAAAATCACTTGCCGTAATTTCAAGTACAGGGGTCGCTTTGGTGACAGTCGCATTGTTGATCAATACATCCAGTTTGCCAAAGTTCTGTTCAATCCATTGCACGGCATCACGGAAATCCTGTTCTACAGAAATATCCAGTTTTAATGGATACAGGTTTCCAGCATGTACACTTTGCTGTTTCGCCTGTTCAGCTTTTTGCAAAGTGCTGGCTGATAAAATCACCTGATGTCCAAGCCCTGCAAAATACTCTGCAATCACATTCCCCAGACCTGATGCCGCACCTGTTACCAAAACCACTTGTTGCATATCTGTCTCCTAAAGGATGTAACTGATGCCAGCCAAAGTGTCAGTAGAATTCACCAGATTAATAATCTTACGATTAATCTTGAATCCTCCCTCCTGTTGACGAATCAGGTGATAAGTCACATCAGCGGTATAGTGTTTGAGGTTTTCTTTACGAAATTCTCGGAGATTCTGTGCACAGCGTAGAACAATTTCATTGTCCTGATCCTGGATCACACGTACTCTTGAGAGACTACGTACGGTATTGGCTTTAGGTGATGTTGAAATCGCTTCACCATTTTCCAGACGCTGTACGCGAAGCTTGCGCATATGATGATCGTCATAAGCATAGTTCAGGTTATTTTCATAATCGGTCAGTTTTGGATCAATCGGGATAATATATTTACCCTCTTCATTCCAGAGATTTAACCATTCCTGATATTCAGAATGATCCAGCATATCCGCTTCAGCCCAGATAAAAGCAGTGACTTCATTTAATAAGTTCAGATTAATATTCATGGCTTTCTCCTTAAGCGGTCATCATCTTTTTCCATTGTTGATAGGCTGCACGCATCCCTGTTTCTGCGCTGACATCACTCTTCAAACCATCTTCGGTTTTCACTTCGTCCGGTAAGCCTCGATTCAACATGATCCATAGGTCATTTCCTGCATTTGCGCCATGCTGCACGCGTTCCCATGCTTCTGAATCATCTGGTGTACCAAAGCCAAACGGACCCTGAAAATGCTCATGTAAACGCAGGCGATATTGATTGGCAATTTGTGGTCCACCATCCATCGTGATAACCGAGTGATGGATTTCTGTTTCATTTACCGAAATTGGCTGCATGACACGGAAAAATGCCATTGAGCAGGCAATATTCGGAAATATATTTAAGTTAAATCCTGAACCACCTACCGCACGTACAATGCGACGTACTTCGAGTTCTTCATGTCCTTCATCACGTAGTGCCTGAGCCAGATCTTCAAAACGCTCCTGAATCGGACGTTCCATCAAATCTTCTTCCAAATCGACCAGCTCTGGAATCATGACCATCACGCTATGACCATTGCCCAAGTCTTCGACATAGCCTGGTTGATTTTCAAAATTGAATAATTCTTCAGTTTTTTCATCCACAGAACTTAGGAACGATTTATGAACCAGCGGGAAATGATAAGCGTCTGTTGTATTTTCAAGCTGAATTTTCCAGTTACCTGGAAAACGGAAACGATGCTCACCCAAAACTTTGATTGGATATCCTGCACCTTGTTTCATGAACAGATCTATCCACTTTTTCGCGGCACCCAAAAAATCCTCTAGTGGTTCAATATCCTGTTTAAAGGTAGCGAAAATCATACCGTTATATTCTTCTACACGTAGGCTCACCAGTGGGAACTCTGATTTATCCAGACACTCTCCATAGCTTTCTGGTGAAGGTACGCCACGTAACGATCCATCCAAAGCATAACTCCAACCATGATATGGACATACAAAGCTATTGGTTTTACCTTTTTTATGCTCACAAACAGTTGCTGCACGGTGACGGCACCGGTTGAGCAAAACATGGACTTTTTTCTTACGGTCACGCACTGCAACCACAGGCTGCTTGCCAATATTGATAGTTTTATAACTACCTGCATCAGGGATTTCACTCGCATGTGCAACCCAGACCCATGTGCTGTAATAGATTTTTTCCATTTCTTCATCAAAGATTTTTTCATCCTTGTACAAAGACGTATGTGCACGATCGCTTTGAACCAGTTCGTTATAATCGATTTCAGCATTACGCATTGGAATGATGCTATTCATGATAATTTCCTTTTAAATTTTCCGTAATTTAATCTGCTTGTGGTACTGGCAATGCTGAGTCACTATGCCAGTGTGAAACTGGGCGGCTAAAGATGTTCTCGGTTTGAAAATGCCTGATTTTCCACGAACCATCTTTTTGCTTACGAAATTTCACAGTGAGCTTGGCTGCATTTAAATGGCTACCACCCTCTCGAAAGCTTGAAGTTTGCAGCATAAGCCAGTTACCAACGGCCTGGTTTTCCTGTACATTTATTTGTTCCGAACTGACAAAATGTGCATTCATGACAAAATGTGACTGGTTTTGGGTATAACGTTTAAACATGTCATAAATGGATTGCCATGAATCATATCGACCAAAAGATTTGGCATATTTCTCACCAATACCCTCCCAGATGCTGTCCTGATCAAACAAATTCATCAGTGCCTGCAAATCTGTAGTGGCATCCAGAGCATCACAGATTTCCATATAGCGATTGATACAATTACGAATCGCATTTTGGGCCTCCAGTGCTTCAAGACGTTGCAAAATACTGGTCAAATCCATTTTTAATTTCCCTTAAACCGACTTATAGATAACCTGGGGTTGGTTTAAGACCAAAACTGACCGAGCCAGCATTTTGCAAAGTGGCATCCCCCATAAAGGCGTGCTGGGTCACTACATTGGTATCGTTGACATAACGGCTAAATGGATGATTGGTATAGATTGCTGTCATACCGGCAAGCATTTGCATTTTTCTGGCAACCCGTGCGGCAACTCGTGCGGCATGGGTACAAGATAGACGCATATTGCTCACTTGTTCTGTTGTTGGCGTATTACCTTCAAGAATGGTTTCCCAAACCACATCAATGGTTTGATAAAACCATGTACGCGCTGCTAGAAATTCAGCTTCATATTGTGCATATTCATATTGAGTCACTGGGCGGTTGGCAATCTCTGAACCACCAGTGATAGAAGCTTTGCCTGGTGCAAGTTTCTTGAACTCATCTAGTGCTGCGGCTGCAACACCGATACCAACGACAGTCAAAACCTGAGTTGCCAATGATAAAGATGGGTATTTAAAAAAAGGCTCGGGTAATTTTGACGGTTCACCACGGACAAAGGTCCATGCTTTCTCAATCAGTACATTATCAACAACCAAATCATGGCTTCCCGTGCCTTTTAAGCCTACCGTATCCCAAGTCATTTCAATTTTTGCTTTATGCGCTGGCATGACAGCCATACGGGGCAACCCCTGAGCTTCATTGTCCTTTTGCGGAGAAATCCCAACACCCACAATATCCGCCCCCATACAACCACTGGAAAATTTCCAGCGTCCTTTTACCAGAACACCCTTATCAGTAATCTCAGCTGGCTGTGGTGGAAAAATACCTCCAGCAAATACGATATCCGGGCTGTCTTTATAAAGTACCTGTAATGTTTCTTCAGGCAGGCTGCCCAAATATGCTGGACTCATACCAAAACTGGCAACCCAGCCAACAGAACCATCTGCCATGGACAGTTTTTCAATTAATTCACAAAACTGACGAGGGCTGATTTCATCACCACCAAAACGCTTAGGCACAAATGCACGATATACACCGATTTTCTTTAATTTATCGATAATGTCTTGTGTCACATAAGCCTGATTATCAAACTCACCAGTCAATGCTCTTTGGCGTATTTCCTGACAAAGTACATCCAGTTCAGCCTCGTCTCTTACAAAATCCTTTGTAGATAAATCATTCATGATTTAACTCCTTGTATATATTTAGTGCGCTACTGCCTTCACGACAAAATCTGCGACTGCGCATAACTGTTCATCAGCGCCATGTTTTGCAACCATCTGTAAACCCACGGGTAATCCATTTTTCGTTTCAAGTGGAATAGAAAGTGCTGGATGACCTGACAAATTAAATGGTCTAACCAGAGCTGTAAGATTTAAAAATGCTGCGGTGTTTTCTGCATCGACAACTTGAGGTGGCACTTGTGGCAAAGTTGGTAAAATCAGGACATCATATTGATCCAGCAACTGGTCAATTTCAGCGCTAAACTGATCTTTAATGCTTTCAGCCTGTTGAACTTGCTGCAATGTTGTAGATGCAGCTTTCAGTAAACGCTCATTGACATCCTGTCCAACTTTTCCAGTTTTCGTAAGCTCACCGTATGCCTGCCAGTTTTCATAATTGATCACCTGCATTCCAGCCTGATAAGCCTGATCAAAATATTGTGCTGTTACCTGTGTTGCTGTTAACTTCGCTTGTTGTAAAAAATCATGGATGCTGTCCCAAATTTCCGGTTCTGCAGCAACATTTAAAATGGCAAGTTTAGGAGCTCGTTGTAATGCAACAACTTTTTTAAAAGTTGGATCAATAATCTGCATTGCGGTTTCTAGCATGCTGATTGAACTGGCAAATGGCCCGACACAGTCCAGTGAACTCTGTTCAGGAACGACCCCCACACGACTAACACGCCCGAACGTCGGCTTTAAACCATAAACGCCACAACATGTTGCAGGCATACGGATAGAGCCCCCTGTATCCGTACCAATACTAAAATCTGCTAATCCTGCTGCAACTGCCGCTGCTGAACCACTTGAAGAACCACCAGGAATCAAATCAGGATATTTAGGGTTAACAGGTGTTCCAAAAGCTTTATTAATCCCCGTGATACCAAATGCTAATTCATGCAAATTGGTTTTGGCTGAAATCGTACAATCAGCATTGAGGATATGTTCAACAACTTCGGCATTTTTCTGAGCAGGTAAACTCTCTTCAAATGCCTTACTTCCCGACATTGTTTTAAAACCCTGAATATCAATAGTGTCCTTCACCATGACTTTCAGTTTTCCTGTTCCCATATGGACATCCTGCGCCACAATATTCATTCACTTTTCCATGTAATTTTATTCTATGACCCAAATATCGTAAAAAGTAATGTAATTGTCAAGTAAATTTTCTAGTTAACAAGAAAGAAAATATTTCAAAATTTTGGTTATAATAGTGCATCTTATTTATTCTAAGTTGTTGTTTGACTATGCTGACTCATTTAGAACAATTTTTACCAAATAATGAACCGAACAGCTTAAAAAATTTTCCATTTTTCTGGATCTCTCAAGTCAACGGGAAATACACCCAGCTCATTGAAAAATCAATCAAAAAGTTAGGTATCGATAACACTAAACGTAAAATAATCTTGGCGACAAATGCACTCGGAGAAGGAAGTATTACCGAGATTGCAAACCTGGCTACGACTAAATTGACAACTGCAACAAAAGCAGTCTATCGTTTAGTTGAAGATGGGATTGTTGAAGTTTTTTCTTCCGAAACAGATGAACGTATTTCAATGGTTAAACTCACAGCTAAAGGTCTTGAGCTGGTCGATAAAATAAATCAGATCAGTATCGTTACTCTTTCAGGTATTTTAAATGCTTTTGACGAAGATGAGTTACATGCCCTGAATAAACAGCTGAAAAAGCTGTATGACATCATGTGATTTTAATGGCTGATTGACCAATCAAATCTTCAGGTCAAAATTAAAACCCATAAAAAAGGTGTTCATGTCACGAATGAACACCTTTTTTATTGGAAATCCCATCTAGCATGAAATTTCCACCCAAGTCGTTGCAATGTTTTCAACAGCGAGCTACGGACAAACTGGCACTAAAAACATTACAAAGACAAAGCCGATTTACATATCCATAATATTAAAAACGGGTTTGAGTCCAGCGTCTTGAATACGCTGACTAAACTGACTCAAGACTTTTAATTTATAGGCATCTATATCCACATTTTGATAATCATAAAATCCTTGTTGTTCACGCATGCCATTACGATTATTTTTCATATTTTCAGCAATAATTGTTGGTGTCTGATATCGCTCTCCTAGCTCTTTTTCCAGATACTGAGAGGCATAATACAAAATATCACCTCCTCCCCAGTCAATAAACTCAAGTAATCCTAAAATAGAAAACCTCAATCCAAAACCTGTCCGGATCGCCATATCAATATCTTCTGCTGAAGCGACATTTTCCTCCACCATCCTTGCGGCTTCATTCATGGCAAGTGCTTGAATCCTCGGCACAATATAACCTGCCCGGGCATTACAAACTACGGGGACTTTACCCATTTGAGATAAAAATGCTTTTAATATCCCAATAACTTTCTCAGAGGTCTGCTCTGACCGACTGAGTTCAACCAGGGGGATTAAATAGGCTGGATTAAGCCAATGTGCATTAATAACACGTTCGGGGTGTGACAACATTTTTGCAATATCGGTAACAAGAAAAGTCGACGTCGTTGAAGCAACGATACACTCTGTAGAAATACGTTGGTCTAACCATGTAAAAACTTCTTGTTTTAAATCTTTAAGCTCAGGGACTGCTTCCATAATCAACTGTGCTTTTTTCAAGAATTCATCAGCGTTATTCCGACTAGACACATGGATACGGTCATAAATCGTCTGGATCTGCCGCTGCTCAATAAACTTTATTTTTTCAAGTAAAGTAATTTCATGACTTAAATCAAGTTTCAATTTCGACTGAAATTGGGAAAACTCATCCAGCGAACGTTGTTTTGCATCAATCAATGCAACCTCAAGCCCTGCATAAGCAAAGGCAATTGCAATTGCCTTGCCCATACGCCCTGCACCTACGATGGCAATATGCTGAATTTTATCCATATCATACCCCATCGCGTAAAATACGCTGGAATTCATCTTTGGACTTGGTTGCCAGCCCAAGTTTCTCTAGAGTGCGTCCATCTTCATATAAATCCTTACCTGTGACTGCTGATGCAATATTTAATAATCCTTCGGCAACAGGGGTCGGCACACCTGCATAACGCCCTACGGAAACGATGAAAGATAAACCCAAGCGTGTATCTTCGAGCATATAACGATGTTTTTGTAAATCAATGTCTTCTCGCCAATCACCACTATCGGTCAATTTACCATGTGCTCCACGACCATACATCCATTCATCGCCTTCACCCTCTTTATTATAATGATCGGCCAGAGGAAAATGTGGCGCAGCATAACCCAGAGCCTCACGTACTCTTATACGCTCTGCATCAAGCCGATTCGTGACGCTGCGTATCGCAGGTTGTGTTCCCTCATTATGAATATCCCAAGCATCGAAATGCTCTAGTGGACCTGCATTCATCAAAATAAGAGGAGGATGAATAACTGGTCCAGCATTCATCAAAGCTCCACTTAAACTATCCTCGATCGGCTCAACACTTGGATAAGCCTGTTTTAAAACAGTAAATGCGTGTTCTGATAAGGAACTTGGAAATACGCCTGTTGGCAAGCGTGTTGCATAACCGCTCACAACAATATTATTTACACCATGTTTACGAACCAGATAAGGCAGCGTTCCTGTTTCCCCAAATGCTACTTTTGCAGTATTTCCGCTATCTCTCATCGCTTTGGCAAAAATAAAACTACCAAATGTTGCAGGGGGTAAAAAGACGACTTGCCCATCTTGAAAATATGCTGCTGCCTGTTTTGCCAGATCGTCATGTGTCGTGGCAGGTAGAGGAATAATCACTAATTCAGCATGTGCAATGGCTTGTTGTAAATCGGCATTTAAAATAATCTGACTATTTTGAAAACCCACACTGACTGATCGCGTGCCACGATAATCTTTGATATTCATGCTACCAATTTGATTCAATTCATCAAAAGCAGCCTGATCACGTCTCCACAATAACACTTCATGACCTTTTTCTGCCATTTCAACTGCTGCTGCATAACAGCCATGACCACCACCTAATACTGTAATCTTCATGTTAGAGTTCTCCTTTCTCGACAGTTACAGCTTAGGTAAATACATATTTTCTGGCACTTCAAATTGCGTATCCATTATTCAAATTACGCAAAAGAATTGGTTTTCAAGGTCTCCGAAGGCATACAGCCATAACGTTTTTTATACTGTGCTGAAAAATGACCTAAGCTATTAATTCCATAACGCATGGCAATATCAGTGACACAACTTTCGCCATGACTGTGCTTGAGGGAGAAATGAATCATTTCTAGCCGCTTGTCACGGATATACTGACCAGGACTTTGTTTCAGATAATCGCTAAAGCCCTTTTGTAAAGAGCGTATGGATATACCCACATGTTGACTGATCTCATCCAGACTTAATTGACTATCAAGATGGGTATCTATATAGATTTTGGCTTTTTTGATTGCACTGGGTAATAATTGTTGATGGGCAAATTTCAACTGATCACTATAGTTATGCGGGATATTTAACAAGATTAATTTATTTAGATATTCACTAAAACTATCAATCAAATAATGCCAGTTTTGCAAGGTATAATAGGCTTGGCACAAATAATTAATCGTTTGGATAAAAGTTTCCACCACCTCTCCAGCACATCCTGTACCATCATCAAAAATAAGTGCGTCCTGAAGTGGATAACCAAGCAGTTGTTGTAACTGCTTTTCCAGATCCTGACGACAAATTTTTAAAATAATATTGCGACACTTTCCATCGGTACTCACCTTACTTCGTGTTAACGGCGAAGATATACTCATTTTCCCCGCAACCTGAATGATGCATTTATCTGCAGTTTCAACCTGACATTGCCCAGCGAGTGTCATCCGGAATAAATAATATTCCATACTGTCGATACGAATCGAGACAGGCGCACAATAACGTAAATCCAGTAAAGCCGAATGACCGAACTCAAACCCGTTCAATATGGTCTGCACAGGTTGATAGGTTTCAACGGAAAATTCATGTGGGCAGAGATAACGACTGATATTCTCTTTGATAAGCTGATAATCATCTGAATCTAACAAAGTTGATTTATTCAAATAATGTAAATAATCCATCTTTTCATGATGATTCATAAATACACCCTCACTTGCGAATCATGCCATTACACCTACAAACAAGAATTTTCCATTTAAAATTAAACTAAAAAATTAAAAAACACCGTAATAAATCAATATAATTACTCGGAAATACTCACCTATCAAGCCGAATATTCACGTTTCATACTTTCCTGGAACCGTTTACAGCCCACTTTTAATAACAACGTTGCCAAGACTGCAGATATCCCTGCAACAATTGCGATTGAATAACCTACTGATTTTGGTGAACCAAAGATTTTATCGGTGATCAAGGCAACCAGTGTTGTACCAATACCTAAACCAATCAAGTTACTAATGAGCAAGAAAAATGATGATATTTGTGCCCTTAACTGGTTTGGTGCTAAATGCTGCATTGCCGCTGTTGAGGTTGGTATAGGGAAAGATGCAAAAAACATTGCAGGTACCAATAAACATACCGATAACCATAACTGATCAACCAGTGTAAATGTTGCAATTGGAATAATCATGCATACAGCACCAATCGCACCAACTAAAATCGAAGCATCCTTTCTACCCTTTTGCATAAACCAGTCTGTCAGCCATCCGGAAGTCAGAGCACCTAAGGTATTTGCGACGAGTAGTACGATCCCTAACATATATCCCACTTCAGTCGGTGTTAGTCCAAATTTTCGGATATAAAATGCAGGAGACCAACTCGTTAAACAAAACAATGCCATTGCATAAAATGAAAAACCAAGATAATGACATGTGAAAGTTCCACGATGTTTTGCGACAAACTTGAAACTATCACTAAACTTCACTTTTTCAACATTACCGTTACTATCTAAACGTTGCCCACGACGTTTTGGATCACGTACCGTCAAGATGAATAAAATACCAATTAA
The DNA here is from genome assembly GCF_900323515.1 of Acinetobacter stercoris. Lineage (GTDB taxonomy): Bacteria > Pseudomonadota > Gammaproteobacteria > Pseudomonadales > Moraxellaceae > Acinetobacter > Acinetobacter stercoris. Next base: position 12,091 of record NZ_OOGT01000073.1, read on the forward strand.
AATCCCAGGTAGACCTACGATCAAAAATGCAACCTGCCAAGCTTTCATCAGTCCAAATAAAGGGACACTAATCAAGGTAGCATTTTTCAATAAACCGATGACATAGCCACCAACTAAAAAAGCTATACCACCACCAACAAAGGCACCAATTGAATATACACCAACGGCCTTACCTAGTTTTTCTTTGGAAAACAAATCACTGAAAATAGAATAAGCTGCTGGTGACAATGCTGCCTCACCTGCACCGACTCCGATTCGACACAAAAAAAGCTGGATAAAGTTTTTACTTAATCCACATGCTGCTGTTGCCAAGCTCCAGAAAATAATCCCTGCTGAAATCAGTTTAGGTCTGGAAAAACGATCTGCTATATATGCTAAAGGCAATCCCATAAAGGCATAAAATAATGAAAATGCCAGACCATGTAAAAGACTGAATTGAGTATCTGTTAAATGTAAGTCGGCTTTGATCGGCTCAATCATGAGTGCCAAAATTTGCCGGTCAATAAATGAAAAGATATATGCAACCATACATAAAAGAACAACATACCAAGCATACTTGCCCGATGTTTGATATGCGTGATTGATCACAACTGATTTGTCATCACTCATGTCTAATTTCCTTATTAATTTACCTAAAATCCAAATGAGGTATAGGCAATTTACATACCATGTAATTTTTAGACCCAGTGTTTGGATCTATTTAAGCTTTTTGATATCCAAAACTCCAAGTTATGGAAAATCAGAAAGATTTTCTGCACCAAAATAGTTTAATAAAATTTAATCTGCTGAAAATATGCACCATTATTTTCATAATTCAATATAATTTTCCATAACTTTTTAAATATATTTTTATTCCTTCTAGGTATCATTTCATGTGATATAGAAAGTTTTAAAATAAATCCCTACTAAATCACTTGGTTGAGTGAAAATAGAAAACTATTACAATAAAGCCCTAAATTTTTTGTGCCTTTTATTTTGATCATGAGCATGACTTACACTACCGAACTTCTCTCTCCTGCGGGATCTCTAAAAAATATGCGTTACGCTTTTGCTTACGGAGCTGATGCTGTTTATGCAGGACAGCCACGATACAGCCTTCGTGTACGTAATAATGCATTTGACCATGACAATTTGAAAATAGGGATAAATGAAGCTCATGCACTCGGCAAAAAATTTTATGTTGTAGTCAACATCCAGCCTCATAACAGTAAATTAAAAAATTTCATTCGTGACCTTGAGCCAGTCATTGCCATGCAACCTGACGCACTTATTATGTCTGATCCTGGTTTGATCATGATGGTACGTGAAAATTTTCCAGAAATGCCTATTCATCTATCAGTTCAAGCCAATGCCGTAAACTGGGCTACTGTTAAGTTCTGGAAAACTATGGGGTTAACCCGAGTTATCTTATCTCGTGAACTTTCATTAGAAGAAATTGAAGAAATAAAACAGAATGTTCCCGATATGGAGATTGAGGTTTTTGTGCATGGTGCACTATGCATGGCATATTCTGGCCGTTGCCTGCTTTCTGGCTATATGAATAAACGTGATGCCAACCAAGGTGCATGTACCAATGCATGTCGTTGGGAATATAAAATACATGATACAGTAGAAGATGAAACGGGTGACATCATTCCAGTTAAGCAAATAGATGAATCTTCATGTTGTAAAGATCAAGATGAATTGCATGCCGAAGCACAACACCATTTTGATGACCCTGTTCTTTTACAGCGTAATGATGAAGACATGTTTGCCGCCGAAGAGGACGAGCATGGCACATATTTTATGAACTCCAAAGACTTACGTGCTGTTCAACATGTTGATCGCTTAACAAAAATGGGGATTCATTCACTTAAAATCGAAGGTCGTACCAAATCTTATTTTTACTGTGCCCGTACGGCTCAAATCTACCGTAAAGCAATTGACGATGCCTTGGCAGGCAAAGAGTTTGATCCTTCTCTCTTAACCCAGCTTGAAGGTTTGGCAAACCGTGGTTATACCGAAGGCTTCTTGCGCCGTCATGTTCATACTGAATATCAAAACTATGCAACAGGCTCTTCTGTATTTGATCATCAACAATACTGTGGTGAAGTACTGGAACGTAAAGGTGATTACATAACGATTGAAGTCAAAAACAAGTTCGTGGTTGGTGATTCCTTAGAACTGATGACACCTCAGGGAAATATCACTTTTACATTGACAGAAATGTTAGATCGTAAAGGTAATCCGATAGATGATGCTAAAGGCTCAGGACATGTGGTAGACATCCCAATTCCTGCGGATATTGATGTAAAATATGCTTTATTGATTCGTAACTTACCTACATCGAATCAGGATATTTCAGCATCATCTTTGGCTTATTCAGCGAATTAATCATGGCTCTTTTGATTACTGACGATTGTATCAACTGTGATATGTGCCTTCCGGAATGTCCTAACACGGCTATTTTTGAAGGTGAAAAATACTATGAAATCGACCCAGATCGTTGTACCGAATGCGTCGGATTTTATGATCATCCGACCTGTAAAGCAGTCTGCCCAATTGATTGTATTATCCAGCATCCTGAACATAGCGAATCAACTGATGAACTGTTAATAAAATTTAAAAGTCTGAATATTGTTTAATAATGTTCAGACGATCAATATTTTAGTCTGAATATTCATATCTAATCTAAATAACAGCCGTTATTGCAGGATGACAAGGATGTCATCCATCCGACTTATATCTCAAAAGGCTAAACTAAATATAATATTTTTCAAAAATTTAGGCGTCTTTTTCGATGCTTGTAGTCTATTATCAGCAAAGTACATTATATAATTTTTCTCTACACCATGTTTTAGTTGCTGTTACTACATCATCTTCATTCTCAGTCGTTAAAAAATAGTAATTCATGGAACTTAAAACATGTGGAGACACAATTTTCAACGTGCCATGTTTTAAATAGTTACTCACTGCAATTCTACTTAGCAAGGCGATTCCCTGCCCAGCCAAAACTGCCTGTATCGCATGGTTTTCTTCATTATAAAAAACCTGCCTCTGTCCAGCTGCAATTTGCATATCCTGCTGCTTATACCATGTTTGCCAGTTGACCTTCAAAGGACAATATTCCTCTCCCCATGAAAAATGAATCAAAGGCACTTTTGACCAATCAAGTAATGCTTCATCAAAAAAGGCATGGCTAACAGCCACATATTCATCTTCAGCCAAAAGCTCGACATTTAGATCACGATATCCTCCCTGACCATAGCGAATTGCCAAGTCATATTGCCCAGTATCCATATTCACGGGGTCATAACTGGCATGAACCCGAAAAATCACCTGTGGAAATAAAGCTTGAAGTTCTGGTAAATACGGAATAATCCATTCGCTTGCATAAGGCGGAGTTGTAGTTATTGTGAGCATCCGCTGTTTTTTTTGCTGTAACTCTTCAAGTGCTTTATGAATTTGATTAAAACCAAGCTGCACGTGTTTATAGAGATATTCACCCTCAGGGGTCAGTACGATCGTACGAGTTCTACGTTCAAAAAGCTTAAGATTTAATTGTTGTTCAAGTTTTTTAATACGATGACTTAATGCTGTTGGCGTAAGAAAAAGCTGATCAGATGCCTTTTTGAAACTCAAGTTTTCAGCAACATACTGAAATGCCAAAAGCTGATCCAAACAATGATGTAAATCTACCATTTTTTATGTTCATAGATGAATTCAATTCATTTATAACATGTAGATTGCTCGTTTGTCGTGCGTCTTTGTATCCAGACATAATCTGCTTATAACAATTTTATGGATGCATGAAAATGGTGAATATTCTCCGAATTGATTCAAGTGTACGTACAGGTATTTCCGGACGAGATGAACATGGTTCACTCACTCGACGCCTGACTGAACTTTTTATTCAAAACTGGAAAAAACATCAACCAGACAGTGAAATAAAAATTCGTGATGTCGGTCAGTTTCCGCCAAAGTTTATCGATCAAGACTGGATTGTCTCTGAGTTTGGTAACCCTCCTCCCGAGTTTAAACAACAACGTATGCAACAAAGTGATGAAATGATTGATGAATTACATTGGGCAGATATCATTGTCATAGGGGTTCCTATGTATAATTTTGGACCACCTGCTCACTTAAAAGCCTATATCGATAATATTGTCAGAATCAACAAAACATATCGTTTCAATAAAAGCTTAGAAAATCCATACATAGGTTTGCTTGATAAAAACAAACAGGTTGTGCTTTTATCTTCACGTGGTGGGCATGGTTTTGATCAACCGAATCCTTTTTTCACCAATCATGTTGAACCATCTGTGAAAACTGCATTCAATTTTATCGGTTTAACCCAGTTTCACAACATTGCTATCGAATATCAGGAAGAAGGTGGAGAAGAATTAAAAAACTCCATAGAAAATGCCGAACAAGGTGTGATTACTTTAGTAAAAGCAATTAGCTTTAGTAAAAATACTCCCTAAATAAATTTGCATAAAAAAAAGGAACTTAGAGTTAGCGATCTAAGTTCCTATAAAGGTGGAACAACATTTTTAAATCGTCAAAGTAACCGAGGATACTTTGACTTACAGCTTATTGGCCAGAACGGATGATGTAATCAAAAGCAGACAATGCAGCCTTTGCACCTTCTCCTGCTGCAATGATGATCTGTTTGTACGGGACAGTCGTACAGTCTCCTGCCGCAAAGACACCCTTAACGCTGGTTTCATTACGATCATTCACCACAATCTCACCACGATTTGAAAGTTCAACTGAGCCTTTCAGGAAATCTGTATTTGGCAGTAAACCGATTTGAACAAAGATTCCTGCAAGTTCTAAAGTATGCTCTTCATCCGTTGCACGGTCTTTGTATTTCAATGCAATCACTTGTGAACCATCACCTACAACTTCTGTTGAAAGTGCATTCATGATCACTGTGGTATTTGGCAAACTGTTCAATTTATCCTGAAGTACCTGATCGGCACGCAATTTGCTATCAAACTCAACCAGAGTCACATGTTCAACAATCCCAGCAAGGTCAATTGCTGCCTCTACACCTGAGTTACCACCACCAATCACCGCAACTCTTTTACCTTTGAACAATGGACCATCACAGTGTGGGCAGTAAGCAACACCACGTGTACGGTATTCCTGTTCACCAGGAACATTCATTTCTCTCCAACGTGCGCCTGTTGAAAGAATTACAGTTTTAGACTCAAGTTTTGCACCATTTTCAAGTTCAACTTCAACCAGTCCACTGGCAGTCTGATCTGCACCAACCAGTGTTTTAAC
>NZ_OOGT01000234.1 GCF_900323515.1 Acinetobacter stercoris
CTTTTATAAAACATATATTTGTAATTTGACTGGTTGATTATTAAATATCAATAATACACTAGAATATTTATGTGAAATGTGATCTTATTAAAGGACATCTCTCATTCGAAATGTCCATTTAAAAAATCATAATTTTACTTAATTGAATTGTGAAAAATCTGGTTTACGCTTTTGCATAAATGCCTGAACTGCTTCTGCCATTTCAGGTGATTGCACACGTTTCATGAAGATTTCTGCTTCATCATCAATACAATCTATAATTTCCTGTAAATTATGCTTTATGAGTGCTTTGGTCTGTTTGAGTGATGCAATTGGTAGTGCTGCTAACAATTTTGCCTGCATATCAGCATGAGCATATACATCTTCTACGATTTCATTGACCAGCCCTGCATTAAGCGCTTTTTCCGCATTGAATTTTTGCGCTGTAAATAGCAATTCGGCAGCTCTATGATAACCGGCTTGCTGGATAAGCAGTTTACTTGCAGCACCTTCTGGTGATAGCCCCAGTGTAACAAATGGGATTTGGAACAGGGCAGTATTGTCACTATATACAAGATCTGTATGTAATAACAAGGTTACACCAATACCGATCGCTACACCTTTTATTGCCACAATTAATGGTTTGGAAAATTTTGCAGCCGATTTGAGTAGTACAAATGGTGGATTGTCACCAGCCTTTCCAGCTAAAGGTTTTTGTGCAAAGGACAGAAAATCCTGCATATCATTGCCTGCAGTAAAATCATTGTCTAAACCACGTAAAATGATTACACGTACATCCTTATTTAGGTCGGCTTCATCGATTGCCTGCGCGATCCATAAATATAATTCGCCATATAATGCATTTTTTGCTTTGGGTCTATTGATGGCTAAAGTCAGTACACCATCTTCTAATTTTGCATCTAAATCTTGATGAGGCTGTTGAATACAATTGAGTGTCATCGTACTATCCTTGCTTTAAACTTAATTCGATTTTATGTGTTCATTATGTCGTATAAATGATGTTTATGTTATTACTGATGAGTTCATAAAAATTTAGACTTCTGACCGTGTATGAATAAAACCTTTGATTATCTTGTTTACATTGGACGTTTTCAGCCTTTTCATTTAGCGCATATGCAAACTGTAGAGATTGCCTTGTTAGAAAGTGAATTCGTGATTCTGGCATTGGGTTCTGCCCAAAATGAACGAAATACAAAAAATCCTTTCCTCGCTTGTGAGCGTGAGCAGATGATTTTATCTAACTTTTCATTAGAAGATCAAAAACGCATTATTTTTGTTCATGTTATTGATGTCTACAATGATGAAAAATGGGTAAAGCAGGTAAAAGGTTTAATCAATACTGTTGTAAAAGCTGATAGTAAAATCGGTCTAATCGGGCATTTTAAAGATGAGACATCTTATTATTTAAAGTTATTTCCAGAATGGCAAATGTTTGAGTTGGACAGTTTAAAAGACTCGATCTCGGCAACTCCTGTTCGTGAAGCATACTATCGGGGGGAAATACAGGCTGAGGCATTTCCCACAGGTACAATTCACTTTTTAAAACAGTTTCAAAAAACTCCAATTTATCAACAATTACAGGACAAATACCAGACTCAAGATACAACAAATCTTATGTAGGGTAGGTTTATGAATTTGCCAGATGGATTAAGCTATTGCTTAATAGAAAAATAAAGAAATATAGTGGAGGTATTTCAGTGTTTTATAAGGAAAATCTTTTTAAGGCAAGATTTTTTTTGTCCTTTATTGGATTGAATTTCATTATAGGCGTCGCTTTTGCCGCGAACTGGAGCTTGAGTCCTGAAAGCAATGTAGGCTTTTACATTGAATCTATGGGAATAAAAGTCATAAAAGGAAAATTTACTCAGGTTCAATCTGATTTTAATTTTGATATAAAAGCGCCTCAAAATGCGCAAACAACATTTGTAATTCATGTAAACAGTCTAAACTTAAATAAATCATCGATGCAAAAAATGATGTTAGATAAAAATCGTTTTCATGCAGAAAAATATAAAACCATCATGTTTAAGAGCACTCAGTTTAAACTGCTTGAACAAAACAAATATGCCGTATCAGGGCAATTAACACTCAGAGGGGTGACCAGACCAGTTGTATTTATGACAGAGTTAACACCGACTGAAAATGTACACGTTATGAACATTCGCTCCAGAACTCAAATTGATCGTAAAGATTACGGGATGAAGCCTGCATTTGGCGGTATTGGTGAAAAAGTGAATTTAGTGGTCGATGGACAAATAAAAGTTAAATAAAAGCCCAATTCAATGGGCTTTTATTTTATGCATTTTGCAATGTTTTCAAGTCTTCAAGGACTTGTTCTGCGTGACCTGCAGCTTTTACTTTACGATAGCTTTTAACAAGTTTGCCATTACGATAAATAAAAGTTGAGCGTTCAATGCCCATTACTTTTTTACCATACATATTTTTTTCTTTTATAACATCAAAATGTTTACAGAGCTCTTCTTCTTTATCACTGATTAAATCAATAGTTAGAGCCTGCTTTTCGGTAAAATTCTGATGTGCTTTTACAGAGTCACGAGATACACCGATAATCGTTGCTCCGAGTGCATCAAATTGATCTTTTAAGCAGGAAAACCCAACGGCTTGTGTAGTACAGCCTGGTGTCGAGTCTTTAGGGTAAAAATAAAGAACTAGCCATTCAGTCGTAAGTTCAGAAAGGTTGATTTCTCCAGATGTCGTAGGAAATGATTTATTCGGTAAAGTGATATTTTCTGTTGTCATTTATTAGATCTCCATAAAAAACTAGCCACATAAAGTGGCTAGCTTGAAAGTTGTTAAATAATAAATTATTTACCAGATGCTTTCATTGCAGCTTCAGCTAAAGTTTTTAACTTGGCAGTAAGCTGAGGGCCAAAACATGTTTGCAGGTCACGGTTTTGTTGTTGAACAAAAGCGAGGGAAGAAGGGTTTTTCTTCTGGTTTACAGCACTTTGGATTTCCCATTTTTGTGCTTCAGTGACTTTACCTTGTGCTTCGATTTGACAAGAACAGAATTTGCTTACTTCAGCAGAACTAAGTTTACCGCCTTTAGCAGTTTCTTGTTTACAGACATTCACTAATGCAGATTTAACATTTGTGCTTTTATACGCCTGTTGAAGCGCATTATCAGCCGCATGAGCTACTGAACCCATCATGGCAAAGCCTGCAAATAAAGAAAGAATAATATTAGATTTTAACATTTTCATAAATTGGGGTACCTGTTTATTGCGGTATATAACGTGTTGGGTCTGCAATACCTGCTTCGATAAAACCTTGCTTACGCAATCGACAGCTATCACATTTACCACAAGCGCGTCCTTGGTCGTCAGCTTGATAGCATGAGACTGTTTGACTGTAGTCTACGCCATGTTCCAACCCTAAGCGTATTATATTCCCTTTGGATAAATGTAACAGGGGTGTTTCAAATTTTAAAGGTTTACCTTCAACACCGACTTTTGTAGCAAGTCTTGCCATATTGGCAAAAGCCTCTATAAATTCTGGCCGGCAGTCAGGATAACCTGAATAATCAACGGCATTGATGCCAATGACGATCGCTTGTGCATCAAATACTTCAGCAGCAGCCAGAGCATAAGAGAGGAAAATAGTGTTACGTGCTGGAACATATGTAACAGGAATACCATCAGACTCCTGTTCAGGAACATCAATATTGTGATCAGTAAGAGCAGAACCACCCAAATTACCCAAATCAATATTGATAACACGGTGTTCAACACCAGCACGTTTAGTCAAAGCCCTGGCTGCATCAAGCTCGGTTGTTGAGCGTTGTCCATACATGAAACTCAAGGCAACACATTCATAACGTGCTTGAGCCCATGCAAGGCAAGTTGTTGAATCTAAACCACCTGATAATAACACGATAGCGCGAGGGCGCATTTTAATATCTCCAATCAATAGGTATGCAGATTAACGACCTGTTTCATCATTCCAGAGCAATTTATGTAATTGCAATTGGAAGCGAACAGGGAGTTGGTCGTCTAAAATCCACTGGGCGAGATTTCTCGCTAAATCTGGAAGTTTTGCAGCATTTTTTTCAACGGCAAATGCCGGTGAAAACCATACATCACTTACGATTTCATGCAAGTTATATTCCAGCACTTGTTGTTTTGACCATTCATAATCTTCACGATTACAGATCACAAATTTAATCTGATCGTGTTGAGTTAAGTGATCAAGATTACTCATCAGGTTACGATGATCTTCACCAGAAGTAGGCGTTTTTAGATCAAGCACTTTAGAAACACGAGAATCTACTTTTGATACATCCAGTGCACCGCTAGTCTCCAAAGATACTTCAAAGCCTAAATCACATAATTGTTGTAATAGTGGAATGCAATTGGGTTGTGCAAGAGGTTCACCACCTGTCACACAGATAAACGGTGTGTTAAAGCTTTCTGCTTGTTGAATAATTTGCTCTAAAGACTGGCGCTCGCCACCTTCAAAGGAATAGGTTGTATCACAATAGGTACAACGCAAAGGGCATCCAGTAAGACGAATAAAGACTGTTGGTAAACCAGCGGTATTGGCTTCACCTTGTAATGAATAAAAAATCTCGGTAATCCGCAGACCTGCCGCAGGGTCAGTTACAGGAATATTTGCAGAGCGTAGAGAGTTCATAACATTTACCACAGTATATAAAATGAAAAATCTCTACGACCCTTGAGATCGTAGAGATCTTGGAGAGCTTTATAAATTAGTCAGCACGTAACAAATCATTCAGACTTGTTTTTGCACGAGTTTTTGCATCAACTTTTTTCACGATGATTGCTGCATATAAGCTGTAAGAACCATCTTTAGAAGGAAGGTTCCCTGGCACAACTACTGAACCAGCAGGTACGCGTCCATAATGGACTTCACCAGTTTCACGGTCGTAAATTTTGGTTGATTGACCAATAAACACGCCCATTGAAATTACTGAGCCTTCTTCAACAATTACACCTTCAACGATTTCAGAACGTGCGCCAATGAAGCAGTTATCTTCAATGATGGTCGGATTGGCTTGTAAAGGCTCTAAAACACCACCAATACCTACACCACCTGATAAGTGAACATTTTTACCGATTTGGGCACATGAACCTACAGTTGCCCAAGTGTCGACCATGGTTCCTTCATCGACATATGCACCAATGTTTACATAAGAAGGCATAAGTACAACGTTTTTTGCCTGAAAGCTACCTTTACGAGCAACGGCAGGTGGAACAACACGTACACCTGATGCTTTGAACTGTTCTTCAGTCCAATCCTTAAATTTAGTATCTACCTTGTCAAAGAATTGAAGATCGCATGACTCAATTGGTTTATTGTCATTAAGCTTAAAAGACAATAATACTGCTTTTTTCAACCATTGATGAACAACCCATTCACCATCGATTTTTTCAGCCACTCGAAGTGAGCCATTGTCCAAACCAGCAATAGCTTCCTCTACTGCTTGGCGTACTTCTGCAGGACAATCTGTAGCAGTATAATTTGCACGGTTTTCAAACGCTTGTTCAATAATCGTTGAAAGCTGAGACATGAATCTTCCTTCCCAAAAAAATTTCCAAGATTTTACACTAAATTCATACAGGCTGAGTTAAAAAATGGTGAAACTATACGAAAAACAGAAGATTCTTTAT
>NZ_OOGT01000052.1 GCF_900323515.1 Acinetobacter stercoris
GTAATTATGAAATTGAATAACTAGAGTATAGTTTTTGTAATTATGAAATTGAATAACTAGAGTATAGTTTTTTAATAAATAATTCACTCTACTCGAGAACTAGGAACTTTCACACTCCAGTCATCAGTATTGTTCACAGCATTAGAACATTTGACAATAACGGACCAATATTTTTTATTGCTTTCAATTTCATAAATCCAATCAGTAGTTAACGGAACTTTGCATTTTTCTACGAGTACTTTTGCATTAGGTTCTAATGATAGCCACTCAGTTTTATGATTCTTATTATATTCATCAATTAAAGCCACAGCAGCCAAATTAATTGTATTTAAACTTTCAATTTCACTATCACCTTGATGTTTTTCAACATAAGTTTTCTTTGAATTACATGCTGTACATAATAAAGATATTGCGAAAATTAATAAAACTATAGAAAAAAATATATTTCGAACTAATTTTATTAATTGACTAGAATCATTTTTTGTCTTCAATCAAAAAAACCTTTTGCTTTTGTATTAACTTTTCATATCCAGATGAGTTATAAAGATCAAGACATTTCATTAAGTTAGATGACATTCCAGATTCTTTATAAATTGATTTATTTTCTGTCAGATATTTGTTTATGTAAGATTTCAATTGATTATATGCCTCTACATCATAAACACCTTTTTCAAAATAACCACCCATAGCTTGAGATGCTTCAGAGCCTAAAAATTTATCATCTGACTTTGTTAAACAGTAGGTAAACCCGAAATTTTTTAAATTCAACTCATCATGTTTTTGACTAGAAGTTGTTTTTGCATAACAAGCATTTATTAGCAATACTGATAACAAAAGAACAATTAATCTCATTATCTTAAATTCCAAAATAAAACCTCTGTTGTTCTAGCATTAGAATTGTGGTGAACAAAATAGCAACTATCACCACAATCACTCCCATTCCACAAAGTAACATGACCAGTAGCATCACTCCAACCAGTGACTTTAAAAATAATAATCCCATTTTTACCACTAAGTTGCGAAGATACATCTTCATTATTTTGGGGTTTTAAAGTTATATCAGCCTTACCTAAGTTATTTTCGACAAATGATATCATTTCTCTTACTCTTAACAGATAAAGTTTGCTATCGCTTCCTTTAACTTTATATCCTCTTGTGGATTGTTTAATAGGCATACCACCATAATTAAGAGATCTACTCAATCGCAATGCACAAGCATTTGCATATCCATTAGGATTTTCTTGATATAAAGCATAAGCTTGCCCCCCAACCAAGGAGTAAACATCCCCAGCTGCCATTTTAATTGGATAATTTTTCCACAGTTCAGAAAATAACGGTCTGTTCGCCCGAATAGTAGATGATTGCCCCCCAGCCGTAGCTGATATATTTGTTGCCACTTTAATACTCCGTGTCTACTATAAATTTTTTATTTTTAAATATATTTTCACTAACACCTTCACCATTTTTATCAATTTTTACTGATACAGTGAATGAATCAAATGTATCTAATTCAGACTCAACTGGTTTTATTTCTATATCTACAATTTCCCCAACAGAATAACCAGAAGTTTTAATGTGTACATTTAAGTCATCAAAGTAGCGAGATTTGTCACTTAGAACTATAAACTGATCACCATAGCTCCAATATATTTCATTTATTTCCTTTTTCTTAACTTCGTCCTGAAATGATGAGTTACTAAAAGAATTATTACTTCCTCCCATACTAAATCCACCACCATTATCCCCAACAACAAGGCTTTGTTTAGGTAATAACTTACAACCACACGATAAGGAGTCTCCTGCACGCGCTGCTGGCTTTCCACCGACCTTGAAGTATTGATCACCAGATATAATCACTGAAACAGTATTATGCAGTGGACACGTTGCTTTATGTCCTACACAAGCTATCGGAATACCTTCGATCTGAAAAGATGAATCACCTTCTTGTACCACACCGCCACCCGTAGTTGGGCAACCAATTGTTATATATGGAGTAGCCATTTTGATCTTCTTAATTGTTTATAAAAAATTTAAATATAAAAACAAACTGCAAAAAATTATTAGACGACAATTCAACTCTATTTGTCAAAATATATTCGACTATTGCACCTCTAAAAACTTTATTGTTGCTGTGTATTGGTCACTTTCTGATGAAGCAGGTATTCCTTTAACTGTTGCTATATTTGAAATAGCTCCATCTTGATGGTTAAAAATGACTTGGAAGCACCGTGTATCATGTGGATAGTCAAAGACCAGTTGAAAAACTTCACTTTGATAACCTGACCAATCCTGGAGTTTTGAAAGTACAGATCGTTTAATCCAGCCCATATCCTCAGCAGGTATTAACGTGATAGGGCGACCTGATTTCTTTTTGCCCTCCTGAATGATCAAGGTTCCATCGATAGCTCTATCCTGCTTCTGTTCTATCGGCTTCCATTCAAATTCATCAGACCAAAAAAAACCGTCCTCTAATAAAACGGTTTCACTGGTTTTTAAGCGTATAAGTTTCATCTAACTACTCTTTTGAATGAGTTCCAGTTGTCTAAGCATGGCTTCAAGTGTTTGGCCTGCATTATCCGTACCTGATAACTCTGCACGTTGATTGTTCAGTGTGAAAACAAAAGTCACAGTTTTACTACTTGATGAGCCAGATTGAACATTTGACTGATTAGCATTTGATGACAAGTTATTGGCACTATTTGAACTCGATACATTTTCATTGCTACCACGATCATTATTACTATTTGCTGTTTTGCCTGAACTTCCTGTTGATGCACTGCCAGCGCCATTCGCATATTTTACAAGGAGTTCTTCAATAACATTTGTTCCATAGATTGAAGTTTTCCCCTGTTTAATCAATGCTTCGAAAGCTTCAGCATTTTCAATTTTGCCCTCATTACGATTAGACATAGCTTGGCTTTTATCTGCTTCTGTCGCTTTAAGCATAATGTTTTTAGCATACTTAGAAGCATCCGCTTCGTCATAGCCCATACCAGATAGTTTTTGTATTACGTCTTGCAATGTATAGCTGGTAAAGGATTGCCCCTCACGGCGTCCACCAGAATTACGTTCCTGACTCGCCTTTTCCGATTTAGCGTTCATTGCTTCATTCCATGCATCAGTTGAACTTTGAGCTTCATCGCGTGCGACTTGTCCAAGTTGTCTAAAGCCTTGTTTGGCGCCATCTGTTGCATTGCGAACACGATGCATGGATTGTTCTAAAGGCTCCATTGCAGATACGGTGGCTTTACCGACTTCATCTACTGTGACTTGAAGCCCTAAATATGCAGCTTTAGAGTTTGCTGATGCAATAGATGCAGCATCACCAGAAGCATACGCCGATTGAACTACACGATCATAAGCTTGTTTTAAGCCATCTGCTGTAGCTCGTCCACTCGCTTGTATTGTATTAAAATCTGCTAATGCACTTTGTGCAGCTAGTTTAAGATGCTCTTTAGTTTTTATACCCAAACGCTCAAAAGCCTGTTCAACTGGATCTGCTTCATCTGGAAGTTTTTGTAAAACTTGTTGAATAGCGAGCATTCCCGACTCAACTTGTTTTGTAGAAAATACCCCCTGAGTTTCAAACTCCTTTAATTTCTGTTTTGCCAAATCGACTTCTGCTTGACTTTTTGCACTATCAAGCCATTTTTGCCATGCTTCATACGTAATATCCCCTGCTTGTTTACCACTAATCCCAAGCGCAGGAAACTGTGCTACCAGATTATCAACTGCTTTACCTGATTCATTAAATTTTTTTGATACTTTATTTAATGACTGTTCAATATCTATCCCTAAAATTTTGGCTGCATCGGATGCTTTTGTATATGCAGTTTCTGCATTCGCCCCTGAATTTGTATTCGCTAGATTTAATTCAGATAAACGTTTTTCTCTGTTTGCAGTAAGCTCAGCTTCTTTTTGGTCAAGCAAAGTTAATGAGTCTTGAGCGCTTTTAAGTGTATTCAAATCACCAGATGCTTTAGCTATTGCAATCTTTTGTTCTAATTGAATACGTTCAATGGCTGCTTGCTTTTGAAAATTCAAAAGTTCTTCATCTGCCTTTTTAAGATTTTCAGTGGCAAGCTTAACTGCTTCCAGCTTCTTAGCATTGTTTTCTATTGCTGTTGCTGATTCAATCATTGCAGTAACAGTGACTTTCCCAGTTTCACTTATGGTTACAGCGTAACCTTTTGCAAGTAAATCAGCTTGAACAGTCCCATCCAAAACACCTTTATTGGCTTGCATAGATGCTTCTGCATAGGCTTTAACGGCATTTAACTTCTCCTGCTCAGTCGCCTTTTTCCCTTGTACTTCGGTTTGTTGATCAGCAAGCAATTGATCAAGTTTGGCTTTAGATGATGCAACAGATTCCGCATCTTTTTCCTGCTGTGTTTTAGAAATATCTATCCATGCTTGTTCGCCTTTTGATTTAAATTCTATAGCTCCATTCGACGCTTTTTGGTAATACTCTTGAGCCTTTCTAGCCATTGCATCCATATTGGCCAAAGCTGCATCTTTCCAACTTCCAAATGTAACAAGTGAAGAAAGTTGTAAAAAAGCTGCATTTAAATCATAAAGTGTTCCTATAAAAAGATTAACCCCGATACCGATTGCAGAAAAACCATCATTTACATAGCCTAAAGCAATATTTAACGCCTGAAGAAACTTAGTAAATCCGTTTGTTTTATCCTGTGCTGTATCCACACCACTAGAAAAGTTTAAAAATAGTTCAAGTGATGAATTTAATTTATCACTTAAACCCTCAAATGCCGTTCCTAGTGTTCCTGCAAATGTTTTTATCGTTTCGTAAGTCGATGAAAGTACATCTTTCATTGCTTGTATCGTTGCAGGATCAATATGTTTTATTTGATCACCGACCCAAATAAAACCATTGCCTATATCTTTAAGCAATACATCTACGACATCCATGTTATCAGCAAGCGTTGCTAGCCACTGCGCGACTGTCGCACTAGCACCGTTTGCTTTATCCATTTCACCAATTAAAATTTGCCATTGTGTTTGTATACGTTGTAAAGCTTTACCTATAGTTAACGGAAATTTAGCATATTCAGCAGAAACAGCACCTGACTGACTTTCTAAGGCTTTGATTACCACACTAGATGTTAATTGTCCCTCATTCGCCATGTTCCGAAGTTCGCCAGTCGTTACACCTAGACCATTAGCTAAAGCTTTTAATAATCCAGGTGCTTGCTCAGCCATTGAGTTAAATTCATCACCCCGCAACACACCAGATTGCAAAGCCTGCGTCAGTTGCTGTAGAGCAGCTTCTGTTGCTTGGGCACTTCCTCCACCTGTTTGGATTGCCATGTTTATAGTTTTTACAAGGTCTAAATTCTGTTGTTGGGTTAAACCCATTTTCTGGCCAACATCATTAACTTTCGTAAATAACCCTGCAGTAGATTCAAGATTACTATTCGTCATCAAAGCAACTTGATGAACACCAGACATTGCCTGTTCAAAATTGCCTGTATCGCCAACGGCGATTTTTACGCGTGTACTTAAATTCGTATAACTATCCGCTGTTTCAATAATTTGTTTAGCACTTAAACCAATTCCAACAGCTGCTAATGCACCAGCTAAAGCGGTATATCCTGTTTTTAATCCAGAAATGGCTTGTTGTGCCTGTCTAGAAGCACTTTCTGTATTTTTTAGGTCATTATTTGCACTAGATACAGCTTGTTTAAAACCACCAAAAGCCTGATCAGCTTGCCTCACTTCTTGTTCTAACTTATCAACTTGTTGTTTTGCAATTTCTATATCTTGGGGTGAAGCATCGGTTTTTGAAAACTCATTGAGTTTATTTCTTGCCAGCTCTAAGTCTCGTCTAAGTTGAGTTAAAGCCTTTTCTGCTTTATTACCAAAATCAGTGAAATTTTTAGCCGTAGATTGGGCATCATCTCCTGCATTTTTTATCATTTCAGAAGCTGAATTCAAAGATTTAGATAATTGATTCGCAAGCTCACTTGTACCCTGCGGTATGATATTGCCAATCTCTTTTGCAGTTTCAGAGGTGCTTTCTCGCAACTTATCTGCTTCTCTTTTAATTGCATCAAAAACAGTTTTAGTCGTACTTTCAGATTGCTTAACGGTTGATATGAGTGATGAGTTTTCACCCTGCATAACGAGTTTAAATGTAAGATCGGACATTTTTATACCTGCAATAAAAAAACCCACTCAAATGAGTGGGTTTGATGATTAATTTACTTATGAATGAAAAAAGCTTTGTAGCTCCAAAAGCTAAAAATTAGATTGCGGCTTATATGTTTTTACTTATATGTATCCACACATCTTGAGTAATGTTTTGATGCAAACTCTTGTACTTGCTTTTCATTTTGGGACTGAGTTGAATACTCTGGCTGCTTATAAGCGTCTAAAATGGTTTCTTTTCTAAATTCTGAGCTGTATTCATTAGATGGATTATTTCCAATATCCATCTGAAAGCTTTGTGTAGCACCTTCTTGTCTTGCTTCCATTGTAACTTGCGCATAGATAAATTCAGTAAAACAACGTTTTATAATTTCTTGTTCATCCTTTTGTTTGGTTTCCGCAAATATATTAACCGATACTAAACAACAAACCGATATCACTAATATTTTTCTCATTATCATTATCAAGCACTCCTAGAATTGTTTTTAAAATACAATTATTTTGAATAAAAAACTACTCCGAAGAATAGTTATTCTCTTCAACCATCTATGCGATGGTAAATGTTAAACAAGAATAGGTACCTTAAGCTTAAGGTGCTCTAGTTTCCAAGCATTGAGCCACAGTGTTTGCATTTCTTAGCATCGTATCTAATATATTCACGACAATCTGGACATTGGATTTGTTGGACATTTGTTTGTTCAATTTGACTATCCTTATTTAAGATCCGCTTATTAGGAACATATAAATGAATATTTGTACTGCCACAAGCGCTACAAACCCCGCCGCCAGTCCGATTTAGAAGCCAATATACAATCCCTATAGGAAATAAAAAAATAAGCAGTAAGATTAAAACGGATGTGCTACCTTTTTTTCTTGTTGCCCCAACGTGACCACACGCAATGCACTCAACTACATGAGCTGACATACTTTCCCCCAAATTATTATTTTAAATATTACGCCAAAGGATTTTTACAACATTCCCACGACATATAATTATTTTGTACTCTTGCCGATCTACTTGATAAACATACTCTGTCGCTGAGCAATAGTATTTTCCGTCATCCAAAACGTAATATTTAGGTCTTAGTTTTCCTATTTTATCCAATACGGACGATTCAGTATCACGCAAAGAAATAATATCGCCTGAGTTCGTTCGCAAGCTTGTGGTTGTGCTATCTGCAAAACAAACTGTTGACATCAATAAGATAGAAGCAAAAATAAACTTCTTCATTTATATTCCCCAAAAAGTAAAAAATTATAATTGTTGGAACATCATAAATCATTGAGTAATAAATAAACAATAATACGAAGGCATAAAAAAGACGCTAAAGCGCCGTTATTTATGCCTATTTCAAGGATTATTCAGCGATTGCAAAGCGTTCGATATGTCCAAATACACTCAGCTCAGCATCATTTGCTTTTGAGTTATCTGCGAGTGCTTCACCTGTCAGCTTATATTTAGCAAAGTCTTCATTGACCAAATCAAACTCGGTTTCAGGTGAGAATTGCATTCTCCAGATTCGCAATACAACTTTGTCTCCTGTAAACGTATCTATACCTTTAAATAATGCACTGTATTCCACATCAATATCAGTAACCATCGTTGTCCGAGTAACTTCACCTGCTATACCCGACCATTTAACGGCACTTGCAATTGTCTCATCAAAAATGACCGTTCCGAATGTTTCATCAAGTATATATTTTGAAGGTTCGATCACTGTAGATTGTGCATCCGTAAACTTAACATCACTCAAGTTTCGATGCTCAAGATCAATCATTTGACCAGCTTGCACATCTCCTAATGAGACATCAGTAAATTGCTGTTCAGCAATTTCTATTGTGCGGCCACTCATGACAATGGCCAGATTTTCCTTGTTTACCTCCTCTAGCTCGCCATCAACTTCAACGCCTGTTTCTTTATAAAGTGTGGCATCCTTTGCACGTTGACCATAACGACTATCATAATGGTCAATTTTTTTAGTGTTCACTTTAAGCTTTAACGTTGGCATGTTACCCACACTAAAATAAGTACCCGCCTTTTGATTTACGACTTTGGCCAGAAATAATTCACCTTGCAGTGATAACAGCCTTGGTTTACTCGACATCTTTAGTTTCCCCAATATTTTGTTTTATTTGTTTGGCTTGCTTTGTTACTACAATTTGAACCTCTTCAATAAAATGATCTTTTAGAAGTTGCTTAATCTGTAGCTCTGGCAAGTCTCCAATAATTTGCCCTTTTTCCCATCTTCCGATTGGTTTCAGCGCTTTATATTGCTTTGACATGTTTTTACCTATGTAAATCTTTTCGATTCAAATATCGCCGTTAAATACGCATAAGTCGGTGAAAAAGCTTCTTTTACTTCAACCAGATTTAATGCCCGGATACTAGATACTGGTTTCCAGCCAGAAAGTAATTCAATCACTTGATCAAGTAGCTCACCTGCTTCATCTGTCACAACCCGACCATCAACCATTTGTGACTGTGCGTTTTGACAAGCGACCGTCACTGCCCAACGAATACCTAAAATGTTGTGCTTTGATTTATCAGCATCATCAACTTTTACAATGCGCTGAAAATTGACATGTGCAGATGGGGTGACTTGAGACATTTCAGAAATTTTTACTGAATTTAACGGCGTATAGATTTTTTTAAATGCATCTATTTCAAGAAGCTTTTCGGCTATTTCATCCCGTACAGCAAAAAAATTAGCCATCAATAAACCTCCTCACGATGTTGATAATCGATTCTTCATCATCATGATCTAGTCCTAAAAATGATCTTGGCTCGATGTGGACCTCTTTTGATTTTCGCCAGTGGCCAGAGACATTAAACACAAGATATTCAGCAGTCTTAGGCATGATCACAGCACCAAAATGCAATGGCGCCGCATACTCAACATTGGTTCCCCACTCAACACCATTCCCAATGACGTTATGCGTTAGACTATTCATCAATCGCCCTGTATCACGTAGGATCTGACCACCTTGTAATGAAGCTCTCCAGGACATTTGCCAAGGATTTCCCTCAACATCACTTTGATTGATAAATCGCATCTGAGATGATGAAACGCCGTAAGCGCCGATTTCATCAAAGACTTTTGCATAATCAAGATTTAAATAATGTTGCAGTATTTCCATGACAACAGATTCATTTTCAGCACGTACCGTAATTGCAACTGCCATACGCCCTCCTTATTTAATGCTTGGCATCATATCGAGCACTGCATCATTAAACATTCCTCCTTTATACGTCGTTCCTATTGGCATTGTCGCAGGTGCATTCTTGGGTTGATCATCAATAATGGTTTGGTCAGTTTCAGATATGATTTGCAAATGAGCTTTGTTATCAGCAACTCTTTTTAAGAAATATATTGCATCTTCATAACGCTGTCGTACCTCCTCAGATGGTTTCTGAAAATACAATCGATAACGTGCTATATCACAGGCCATTCGTTTTAAGTTTGTTGGTACATTCGGCAATGGCAATGAATAACGGCCACCAATGTGACCGTTAATTTCATCGATTGCATCCTGGAGAATTTCTTCAATAGATGATTCTTCGGGCAACATACTTTTTAAATTTTCAATTTCCTGACCAAATCGTAGATATAAGTCTTGTTCTGTCGCATACATATTCCACCTTATTCAATCTTTGTAACTGTTTCAGTTTGTGCTTTTGGTGGTCTACCTTTTGGCTTTGAAACAGCAACTTCTGGTTGAACTTCTTTAGGTACTGATTCCTGCACTGTACCTTGTTGATTTTCTGCTAGTGGCAAAGGCTCAAAAGGAGTTTCGTTTAATGCATCTGGTACAGGAATAACAAAACTTTCTACTTTGATTTTTAGTTCTGCATTTTCAACTCGAAGTGCATCACGTTCAGTGGTCAGTTGTAGAAGCATTGCATTTAATTCTGCATTTTTAGCTGTAAGTTCGGCTAATTGAACTGAATGATCATCTTCTTGCTGTTCGTCAACAGGCTCAACATATTCTTCAATTGCTTTAGATGCTAAAAGGGCTTGAATACGTTTTGCATCAAGCCCTTTTATTTCATCACCAGGCATAAACAACCCGATGGAGTGTTTCGCTATATACTTTGGCATGTCATCCCCCTTACACAATAAAGCCTGTACCACAGCACACGCCGTTTTTGTTTGATGGAACCGCCAAAGGGGAAGATTCTGTCATCAGCATAATGCCACTTGGATCTTCGTTATACCATTGACGATCAAAATATTGAGTCACAGCGCCATTGGCCAACATATTTTTGATCTTACAATGTGCAACTGAACCACGTGTATCAGAGATTAATGAAAAGAAATCTTTCGGAATAAAACGCTTAACCTGACCTTTCATACGATAGGTCGCGTCATAAACCCAAAGTTCTATATCTTCAAGATACCCTTTAAAAGTCGCGCCAGTATGCACATTTAAACTTGGTGTATACGGTACCGAAATACCTGCGTATGGTTTTACAAACTTGGTTTGAAACTCTGCATTTTCCTGCAAAGCTGCCCAGACTGCTCCTGACATAATCGCGAGTTTTGCTTCACCACCCTCAGCATCAATCATTAACTGTTTCATGGTTGCAATATCAGTTACTGGCTTGGCATTCGCCTGATTCCATGGTGTCAACGGTGTAAAGGTGAGTGATGCATCACGGCGATAATCCACCAAGTTATATTCATAATCATCAGAATGCAGTAAATACTGGCCATGCATTAATAACTCAATCGCCATCAATAACACTGAATTATCGATCGCATCATGATTTCGCTTCATCACCGTGATTTGTGCAATGATCATTTGATCTTGATCAGATAATTTTTGACTGCCTGTAGCGATAATCCCTGCAGTTTTCAAACGCTCAATGAGAGCCAGATCATAAGAATCAATCAAAGTAACCTGATTTTTCGGCTTATAATACGCTGGCTTCACAAAACGTACTTCACTTGATTCAGTACGGTCAAAAGGCTTACCAGG
Source organism: Acinetobacter stercoris (assembly GCF_900323515.1). Classification (GTDB taxonomy): domain Bacteria; phylum Pseudomonadota; class Gammaproteobacteria; order Pseudomonadales; family Moraxellaceae; genus Acinetobacter; species Acinetobacter stercoris. The sequence continues at coordinate 11,149 of NZ_OOGT01000052.1, forward strand.
TTGTTGTGGTGATACCAACGGCGCTAAATCATGTTCAGTTGAAAGCTCAGCTAGTGGGACTTGGTCACGATCAAATACAGGACGGTTGGGAAATAGTTTGTCGAGTAGCCACGTATCCATCGGTTTATAATTCGAGTGAATTAAAGCCAATTCACCTACATCCAGCAATTCTAAAGGTGCGCCCTCTATCGTAAAAGTTTGTGGCATCGCTTAACTCCCCATTTTTAATAAAATAATTTTATTTTCATTACCAGCTGATCGAGCTGAATCATATTTTGCTTTTGGAACTGGATTTCCACATACGGTGACAGCTTCAATATTAAATATACCGCTAAGATATATAGGAACTTCAATTCCATTTATATCCTTGATTTCAGCTTCTTCAAGGGTTACATCTTGACCACAAATTGCATGATAAAAACTTTCATCTTGTGCTGGCATATATCGATTAATATCGCTTATGACTAATAAATCTCCCTGTTTATATGAATAACCTTTATCTAGTCTGGCATTGGTTACCAATAGCTTTTCATTATCTAAAATGAGCCGTTGATGAGTTCGTGTGAGTGTAGGAATAATCGTTTTTGACATAATTAGACTCCTTTATTTTGAGCTGCAAAGGCTTGAACACCAGTAGTAAATTTATGTTGTTCTGGCTGATCTACCTGACCTAATGGAGTTTTCGCTACATGATTAAACAATTGGCTTAATGCTAGATTGTTAGCTGGATTAGTTTGTTTTTCTTCAGGCTTTTTACCTGAAAATTGTCTTAACTGCCTTGAAGTAAACGCAAAAACTTCATCTGACATTTCCTTATAAGCTTTAATGTCATCAGCACTAAATGTCGTATTGAGCTCCTTTTGTAATGCTTCGATATCCGTTTTTCGTTGATCAGCTTTAAACTGTTTGAGTTCATTGACTGCTGCATCACGTTCTTGCTCGGCTTTTTCACGAGCTGCTTTTTCTGCTGCTAACTCAGTCACGTCTGAGTCCTCCTGCTGTTGGTTAAATTGATTCGCCGTAAAGGCGTTGAGTGTTGTCGTGTGATCAGCACCCAGCGAACACACGGTAAATTCTCGAATACGGTTATGTCTGAAAATGGCAATTGGTCCAGTAAATGTTTGGCCATTAACCTGCACAGTTTGCCCTTGGCTAATTTCTTCGACAGAACCCGGTATGATGTAAAGTGACATTTGAAATGGAAATTCATTGTCTGAGTCTTCAACGATTTGCTGAGCTGCAGGATTACTTAAAAAATGCCCTTTGACTTGGATGTTTTGGTTGAGTTGGACTTCTTTGACAACACCGATGCGACTGGATCCGAAGTGTTCTTCAAGTAATGGGGTTGGGTTAGGAATATCAATTCCATCCAAGTCAAAAACAACGCCGTTTGCTCCCCAGTACCAGTGATCAATAATTCTTCCACCTCCATATGCGATACCTTCAAATGTTCGTTTCTTTTCTCCTTCGACTTGCTGATTGACTGTGATGGGCGCAAGTGAAAATAAATACTTGCGTAGTTCTTCATTTGTTTCTGGCATTTATTTGCTCCATAAAAAAACCACCCGAAGGTAGCGCTATTATTTAATTCATGTTTACCACCATCGTATGGCTGTAATTAACTGCGGAAGTTGCCAAGATAAAATTGCAAATACAATTAAAATCAAGACTTTCCAATACCCATATTTTTCGATCATTTTTTCGACCTTTCTTAAAATCTCTGCTATATTAGGCAAAAGAGTTGCTCCTCTTTAAGTTTTACAAATGAATATCTAAACCCTGAAAGCGCCAACTTTCGGGGTTTTGCTTTCTTGATATAAGCTTATGTTTCTTTGATGCTTTAAGTCTTTTAAACTAGTTTAAAAGTTTAATTTCCTTTTATTCTCATTGTTTTAAGCTATAACTTTTAACAAATTTCAGGTATAAAAAAACCACCCTAAGGTGGTTAGTCGAATTTCTAATCTTTAGCGTATCTCTCTTACTCTACATTTACCCATTTTTTCTAACGTTATTTCTTCAGAAAACTTTATGGGCCCCCACCAAAACATTTTATGTGTAAAAAACTTTGAGTTTTTAAAAGCATCTTTAATACTTTTATCTAAACTTTCTGAACCTGTACTTGGATTTATGCGAATATTGTCAGCTTCATTATTCATTTTCAAATCAAAATTAACTTTAATATTTAAATTTTGAACTGGTTCATTAATTGGATGGTCTTCACGTTGAAATACACTATCTATTGATTTTTTATAAATAAAATCTAGTTTTTCATTTGCTAAATCATCATCTCCAAATGCTTTTTGCTTTTCATAGTTATCGTAGATTATTTTATATTCACAAATATAAACTCTATATTTAACACTAGCTTTTTTAGCACTTGCTATGTATCGTATTTCTCTTTCTTCTGCAAAAGTTGAGCTTATGGACACTGCCAAAAATGATGTGATAAGAATTTTTTTTGTTAAGTGCTTCATTATTATCCAGTAAAATAAATTAAAACGACAAACTATTTTAGCTAAAAACTACAAGAAGTGGTCATCAGCAAAACAATTATGTAATATGATTTAAAAATTGTTAAATAGACTCTAAACGTGAAAAAAATATTATTCTTTAGCCTTCTTTCTATCTCTATATATTCACAAGCAAACACTCCGGACTTTGAACAAGTACTTATTAATGGAGGTGCTATTGATAAAGATTTTAATGTTATTGACCAAAAAAAATTTGAAACATTCTTTTTAGCCGCTCAAGAAGGACTGAATCATATGCTTCAGTCAGATACTGAAAGTGAAATGTTATATGAAGAAGGTACAATGATGTCACCTACCCAAACAACATTTGTGCTTTCAGTGCAATCGAGTTCTTCTCCTGTAGAAACACAGTCAGAAATGGAACAAAATCTTATAGAAAAATCATCACTCATATTCAATGTATTCTGCTCAACTTTCAAACAAAACAGTTTTTTTAATTCTAAGACTTTAAGAAAAATGGATTATCCTATTCATGTTAAATACATTGATACAATTAATAAAAAAGTAGCCCAAGAATTTACTTTTAACAATGAAAGTTGCTTTATGCATTAAGCTGTTTGGGCATTAATTCATTAATGCTCTCAACCTATATACCAACTTCCCATCCTCAAAATCTATCCCTACCACTTCAAGGGAAATACCCATAGGCAAAACCACCCCCCCCCCGCTTTTAAAAGACTTAAATCAATTGCCAAACCATTAGCCTTTTCAATTTGAAAAATGACATTAGATGATGATTCACCAAGCAATAAAGGTGAATTTAAAGTCATGACTTGACCAACTTCTAATGATGCAACCATCGCTAATGGAACATTACCTATGATCGTTTTTGATGTGTTCGCAGCAATCTTGTGGATTTTGGCCATATCATCACGAACCCATTTTTTAAGCATATCGTCTGCAATGCTCATTGAAGATTGACTCAAATACGCCGTCAAAGCACTGTCATTTCCCTGAACATAATCAATCAAAACTTTAATAGCACTTGGACGAATTTCATGATCTAAAGGCACAATGATTTCCGAAATCGTTTTAAATAAATCACGGCTTTTATCATTCATTGGTTCAAGTAATCTTGTAAGTTTCGCACTTGCTTTCCACTCAGCTTGTATTGCTTGTTTCTGCTCGAGTAAATATTTTTTATCTAATGAGGATTTAGCTATTTTATCGTCTACTAATTTTTCCATTTCACCAAAAGTTAATGGACTCGTGGACCAGTTATTAGCTGCAATATCAGGTAAATCATTATCAGAAGTAATACCCAATTTTTGTGCCTGTGCTTCTGTTAGAGCGATAACCGTACAACGGCACATAAAATCCCACGGCGGATAAAACCTAAGCCAAAATGGGTCATCTATGTGCCGTATGATGCGATTTAAAGCCAAATGACTTGGACGTACTCGACTATCATCAATTGCCGAATACATCAGATAGGGTCGTTTATCCTTATTCCTCTGCTGTTGCTGCCAACGACCATGACCATAGGCCGTTTGAATATTGGTGCGGTACACATTTTTAAGATAATAATCGTTTAAAATGATCTCATTTTCTTCAAGCAACTTCTTAAAATCGTTAAAAGTCGTACCATTGGCTATCGCTTTATTTACAGCATTTATGACCGTTTCTATCTGCTCAATGCTTGATAAAAAACGTACCGTAGTCGCAAGTTGCCGTGTTTTTAGGTCCAGCGCATAAAACTCATTGGGCAATACGATTTTGCGTGACTCAGCAAATTGTAAAGCTTCAAGAAATGTAACGGGTTTCATTTCTCCTCACTTGCGCTCACATAACCAAGCACATCCGCCGTATATAAGGCACGTTCTAGATTGACTGTAAATTCTGATTCACTCGCTTCAGGTATAAGCTGCATAAGCTTAAATGCCAAAGCTTCGGGCGTCTCACTTTGTTGAACCAGTTCATTCACTTGTTTTTGATCAAGTAAGCGTATAACAGGCTGTGAATCTGTCAGCTCCTCGACTTCCTGTTGTGCAGGTGACAATTTATTTATATCCGCTTTAAAATTAAATGCGCGGCGTGGTATTGCACTAAATAATTTTGGTTGTGGTTCAGTTTCTGAAACTTCCTTTAAATCACCTTCCTGCAGGCCATATTCCCTGATGAAATAATCATCTGAAAAATTAGCCCCTGCATTTTTCAGACTGACGTCTCGCTGTGCCTGTTCCTGATTGAGTTGTTTAACTTTTTCACCAAGGAAAACTTTATGTTCAGACCAACCATTTAAAGTACATAAAGCATCTACCACAGCCTGAATCGTAGGTTGGACCAATCGAATATCAGATTTCAACTTATCCTGGCGAACATTTTCATGTACTTGGCCAAGTGAATAGCTACCTTTGCCATCGGTACCACTGGTCAGTGTTTGCCCCAAGATGACCTTTTGTATCTGTCGGATCAACACACTATGAAACAGATCAAAGGATGTCCCTGCAGAAGCACCATTAGAACTCGAGGTTAAAACTGAAACATCCTCATCCTTATCAATCGCCAATACACTTTGCGCATGTGCATTTAACAGAGCCTTGGCCATATCATCGGTTGAGCTTGTATCTACCTTTCCCAATAAAATAGGTGAACCAAATCTCTCCAGGAACTTCGCCCAAAACTTAAAGCCATTTTGTTTAAAGAAAAACAACCAATACAATGTCGCAAGTAATGCCTTGCCATAGGGTTGCTCATAGCTTGCTTTACGCCGTGTCAGAAAGAATTTAAAGATCTGATCAACTTCATGCTGAGTACCAAATCCATCTTGCCGGTAAATCAAACGTCCATCATTTTTAGGCTCAAACCACTGCATCGGTTTTTCACCAATCCATTGCAAACCGATATAACTTTCTGGTTTGATCTCATACACTGCTTCTTGCACAGAATATCCAAATAGCAAAGCATTCAATGCACCTGATGCAATTTCAAAATACCATTCTTTCAGCTCTATATTCAGAAGTTCAGCTTCTTTGCTATCGCTCGGCTCTATACGAAACGGCGTTGCAAGCAATGCATCTATACGTGTTTCAATCGCTTGCACAATTTCGTCATCATCCAGTAAGTTTCTTAGCTTATGCCGTGCAATCCCCGCTTTTCTCAGCACTTCATCGGTATCGGGTTGCCGACCAAAATTTACAAGAAACTGAGTAATCGCTTCTTGAGAGTATAGATTTCCATAAGACAAAGCCTTTTTGGACGCTTTGTCTTTTTTAGACTTTGCCATAGTTTTACCTTAGTTAAATGTTCGACTGCCTGCAGTTGCAGGTTTAGTTTTGCCTCTGCCTTTGGATATTTTTTCTAAGGCATAACGGATTGAATCGACGTAATGATTAAATGCATCAACGATGATCGGCAGTACTTCATCCGTCAGTCGATCTTTTTTATATGAATAATTTCTAAACTCATGCAGTGTTTGCTTGCAGCGAGAATGGATATAGATTCGTTTAAAGGATTTGATAAAAGCGATACCATCTTCAACTGAACCTTTGCCTTTTTCACACGGTTTTATTTTGTTCAAACCTTTGCGTTTTAAATGACTAATTGACTCAGGACGTGCATTGTCAGCATAGATGGAATAAAGCGCGACATGGGGAATCAGTATTTCTAAGAAATCTACTGTTTCATCCAGTTCAAGGCCAACTGCACCTGCTTCATATTCAATCCAAAGACAATCATCATGTATCCAGGATCTCGTACATGCCAAAGGGTCATTAGCAAATCCAAAATCCAGCCCTTGATAAGGTCCATCCCATGTTTCTGGATCTGGTATAAAATCTTTGATTTCATATTTATCCCTGAAAATTTGCGCTTCTGAATACTCGAGATAATCCCCCTCCCATATCCAGCGATAACTTGAATCATCCAGAGTAGCCTGATCACGCCGCCGTTCCAGTTCAAGTTCTTCCGGAAACCAAGGATTATCGGTATAGTTCATCTCGACACCTAAACCGATCAATTCCCCTGTAACCGAATCTCGGATTTCCTCATGTCTAAAGCGTTTACTAGTTGGACTATCACGGCGTTCAGGGTTCCAGGTTATCCATATTTCTGAATCTGCTTCACGTACTGTTGGTAAGAGTTTTCTCCAAGCAACCTCACTAACTGTTTCGGCTTCATCTACCCAACACAGTAAGATTCTGGCTTTAGATTTAATGCTATCCAGATTATGTCTTAGTCCTGTAAATGAGTAATTCACACGGCGATTTTTGGTTCGGATGTAGTTTTCACCAATATCGTAATAGGCATTTAAAAATGGCTCGGAACGAATGGCCTGCTTGATTTCTTCCATTGAAGAATCAGCCAGCGTATTCATGAATTCCCTTGCACCTAAAATCATCCCACTGATGCCAGCTTCGGCAAACATATAACCTTTGATCGCCGTCATTTTGGCAAAGGTTCTAGTTTTGGCTGAACCACGGCCACCCCATGAGGATCGATAACGTAATTTTGGTTCGGAAAATAATGGAATAAGTTTAAGTGGTAGTTGGATCTGTACCTTTGACATGAGGTGCTACCAGTTCAATGGTTGTCGGTTTATTGAATGATTCACCTTGTGTGGTGTGATCAACCTCTTGTTTGTTGGTGTATTGGTTGCCCATTTCTTTGGCTGCCTGTTCAGCCCACTTCGGTATGAAAATAGGATTTTTAGGATATTCGTCTACCAATTCTTGTAGCAGCATTAAACGGTAGCGTTTATTTGCAATGGGGATAGCTTCTATTTCTTTATTCGCTTTACAGCGATATTCAAAAAATTTATCTCTCAATTCCTGACTCAAATTCTGACCAATTCTCTTGGTCGGATCATAGGATTCACATTGCTGAGGTGTTACGTCAATATTGAAAATTTCTTTTATATTTTTAGATGCTTGGGTCGGTGTTTCAAATTCAGCGAGCATTCTAACAATAAGCATTTTCACTTTTTTAGTAATACGTGCCATTTCTACCATTCCATCTAAGTACATCTAAGAAGAATGGCAAAAAAAATTTAAACCACCTTCAGTAAACAAGTGCCGCAAGCATGATGAACAGCAGCTTTAGACAACTCAGGTCTTTGTTTTGCAGCTTCAATCATTTTTAATAATTCTCCACTCGCACCATAACGGCGAACTACCCCTGTAAATTCTTCAATATCGTGCCCACGAATCTCTAATTTAGGTAAACCCGTTTTCTTGTTGTAATCAGGAAAACCAAAGGCATTTCGTTTATGGGCAATATGATATAGCTCATGTTCAATCAATGCACAAAAGTCTATGTCTGAGCAGTATTTTGCATATGAAGCATCAATAGTGATCAAATAATCAGGGACATCACCAAACCACATTTTAAATTGATTTTCTTGGCGTTCTCTAACCCAACCACCTGCATTAAACATGACTTTTTCAGCCGTCCCCGCAACACGGCGACCTTGTTTAATATATCCACCTCTAGCCCATAATACGGCGATATTAGGCCAGTAAAATACTGATAAATGTTTATGATCTAAATTAAACATCTCAGATTCATGATTCAAAAAAGTTGCTTTGATCCAGGTAAATACGTTACGTGCGGGAACAAAGTCAGACGTATCTTCATCAAAAATCCACTCAGGTGGATATGGTCTTACAGGTATGGAAAAACCGACTTCATTTTTCATAAATGCTGTCCATAAAAAAACCTCACTGACCGTAATGTCTTGAGGCTTGAGCATCTCAATGACATCGACAAAAAAGTTTGTCATGTTTTCATAACAAACTGCGGGATTAAAAAAATTATGAACAAAGAAGACTTATTATTGCTGCTATCTAATTTTTTAAAACTTAAGCTACTTAAAAAGATTTTCCCAAAAAGCTTTGTCCCATATCGTAGGCGCAGGTTCAAACTCAAATGGTTGAACGACTTTAAAAGGATAATAAACTCCATTTTCTTGGTAAGGCTCTAAACTCCCTTTTTTAATCCTCTCTATGAGATAGTTATTAAAACGCTGCGTGGCATTGCTCTTAATAATATTAACAGAAGTAATTTCACCAGTTTCATTAGCTGTAATTAGCAGATCGATTTTAATAATATCTTTTGTTGTACCCAACATATTATTGTCAAATGAAAGTGTTGGAAACTTTTTCCACTTAATCAGGCCTGAGGGGATATCAATAATTTTATTATCTTCTGCATAAGTTATATTTCCAAATAACAATAAGAATACCAACATTAATTTTTTTAAAGTTTTCATTTATTATCCTTAAGAATAAAGCCCATCTTTCGATGAGCTTTTTTATGGCCGATATTTACTTACACGACGACCAATCTAATATAAAAATAGCATTTGCCTTGTACAAGGTCAAATATCCTTTAAATTTGATATATTATGAATTGAATATCATAATTTTTCTATGAAACATCTTAAAGTTGTTGCTGCTGTGATCCATCATGAAGGTAAAATTTTATGTGCTCAAAAAGGTACACATAAATACGATTATTTAGCCGCTCAAAAAGGTACACATAAATACGATTATTTAGCCAATAAATTTGAATTCCCTGGTGGCAAAGTAGAGTCAAATGAATCTAATGAAACAGCCATTATCAGAG
>NZ_OOGT01000206.1 GCF_900323515.1 Acinetobacter stercoris
ATTTTAAGGATTACAGTAATAACCCAAATTATTATTACGGCATGGAAAATGCTTTAATCTTATATAAAGACCAATACTATTCTGGGTATTATAATGAGAAAGGTATCGAATACACACGTGAAGAGTATATAAAACAACTATCTAATTCTTATTTCTCTGAAGGTTGGGAACAAGAGCATAAGCAAGAATATTTAGATGCTGTTCGAAACCAATGTGATTTATATAATACAGTTGCAACACAAGCCATAAATAAANTTGTTAATTATTAAATAAAGTTAAATATAAAAAACGCTACAAAAAGATTAAATATAAAATTCTTATTTGCAGCGTTTTTTTCATCTCAAATCCTTTTGAAGATGCACCATTGTTTAGTCAAATCAATTAAACAATATGCTTTTGTACCAAAATCGAGCCAACCGAATAACCTGCACCAAAGGAGCAAAGTACACCATATTCACCATCATTGACCTGATCAGCAGTACGATGCATTGCAATTATTACACCGGCAGATGAAGTATTGGCAAATTCATCCAGAATGATAGGTACAAGATCAGGATCAGCTTCGGCAACTTGCTTACCAACAACCAATTTTAAAATGAGTTCATTCATATTGGCGTTGGCTTGATGTAACCAGTAACGCTTCACATTTTCAGGAAGAATATTGTTTTTCTCTAGTTGCTTTGTAATCATCTTCGCAACTAAAGGACAAACTTCCTTAAATACTTTACGACCATCCTGACGGAATTGTTTATCATCACGATGAGTCAATTCCGAGCTGTTTAAAAAGCCAAAATTATTACGGATATTATTTGAAAATTGGGTAAATAATTGAGTATCTACAATGTCAAAACCTGTCTTGGTTGTTGTATCTTCAATAATTGAAGCTGTTGCAACATCACCAAAAATAAAGTGACAATCACGAGAACGATAATCTGTATGTCCAGATGTGATTTCAACATTAACCAGTAACACACGGCGTGCACCTGTTTTAATCGCATCATACGCCTGTTTTAAACCGAATGTAGCTGCAGAACATGCGACATTCATGTCATAAGCATAACCTTGTATACCAAGTGCTGTCTGGATTTCAATGGCAACTGCCGGATAAGCACGCTGCATATTTGAGCAAGCCAGTATTACTACATCGATGTCCTCAGCGCCAACACCTGCGTTTTCCATTGCCTGTTTCGCCGCAATAACACCCCATTCTGCCTGAATAGAAAGTTCGTCATCACTGCGCTCAACTAAACGTGGACGCAAACGGGCTGGATCCAATACACCCGACTTTTCAATCACATAGCGGCGTTTTACGCCAGATGCCTTTTCAATAAAATCTGCACTAGAACCACGACGAGCTTCGATTTCCCCAGATGCAATTTTTTCAGCATTATCGTGGTTATACTGTTCCACATAAGCATTTAAACTTTCCACTAATTCTTCGTTAGTGATGACTTCTTCAGGATGATACAACCCAGTACCTGTAATACGGATGCCCATGTAAAACTCCTTAATAAAACGATCTATATCTTAACTGATTCCAAGCTGACCCCATAGTTTTTGCAGGCGAGTTGCTGAAATAGGCATCTTGGTTTTCATTGGTTGAGAAAATAATGAGATGCGCAGTTCTTCAGTCATAAAATACAATTCTTTTAAACGCGCATCATTTTTAAACTTAAATAATTTATCCATCCAGGGATCAATTTGTTCAATGGCATCTAAATCCCTATTTAGATTATTTGGCAATCGATCTAAACGCAAGATAAGTGCTTTGAGATAACGCGGATATTCTTGCCAAATATCTGAAGATTTACTGTATACAAAGTTTGATAAATCCATTAAATCAAGTTGATCTTCGATATCATCTATACTTTTCCCAAACACATTTTGATCAAGCATTAAAAGCTTTTGACGGATCTCCTGCCATTGAATAAAAATATTACTAATGATTTTTAAAGCTTCCTGCCCCACAGATAAAAAATTCTTTTTCACTTGAATAAGCAAGTTTTGGTATTCATCGGAATTTATTGGAAGATTGGAAATTGCCATTTGCAAGGTAGCATAAATCAGCATTTGCTCTAGTTTTGCTTTATCACCAAGTGGTGAATAAGCCAACGCCAAAGGTTTAGAAATCTGCTTTTTTAATTGGCGAACCAGATCTCCGAGTTGCATATGGATCAAACGAATCACACCTTCACAATGTTGCTTAACGGCTTCAGTCTGATCATTAAAAGTTTGAATCACGATACCTGATTCATCCTTTGTATCTAACTTGGCAAATGCTTTAACAGGTACAAGTCCCTGATATTGTTTAACCACAACGCCTGTCACTTTCTGTGAGGCTTCAAAAATAAATTTTTCAGGAAAAGTATTAAACTCTCCCTTAAGCTGTTTCACAGGGCTATGCGTTTCTGTTCGGCAACGTGCTTTTAACTCCTGCAAGTCACGACCTTTTTCAATCACGCGCCCTTTTTCATCAATGACCTTGATAAATGGAAGCAGATACTGATCAACACGTTCAAATGAAAAATCTTTTACAGTAATCTGTTCACCACGAAGCTGAAATGCCAGAAACCCAAAAATATGTTCACGTAAATGCACAGCATCAATAGTTTTCAAGAGACGATGAGCTGTATCAGGAATTGGGACTAGATTACGGCGTTTATCCTTAGGAAGTGATTTGAGTAGTGCCTCTATCAACTCCAGGCGCCAACCGGGAATCCCCCAAGACCAGATATTTTCATCAACTTGTGGAAGTGCCTGAACAGGAATCTTGACTGTTGCACCATCTTCATCATGACTAGGGTCAAAACGATAACTTGCCGCCAGACGAAGTTGTCCATTTTGTAAAAAATCAGGGAACTGTTGTGTTGTAGGACGATCATTCAGCCAAAGTGCATCATCATCGATAAACAAATACCGTGAGTTTTTAGGTTCTACAGTTGCTCGCCAATCCTCAAAACTTCGACGACTAGCAATTTCTTCTGGGACTTTAGAGGCATAAAACTGATAAATTATTTCCTCATCAACAACAAGATCACGACGACGGAGTTTATCTTCAACCCGTTCTACTTCTTCTAATTTAAGTAGGTTATGTTTTAAAAACGGCGGCGTAATACCTAAGTTGCCAGTGGTTAATGCATCTCTTAGAAAAATTTCATGTGCAGCAGTCTGATCGACCTTTTCATAATTGGTCATCCGTTTCGGTTCAATGATCAAGCCAAACAATGAAATCTGGTCATAAGCATTCACCACACCTGGTTTTTTCGCCCAATGCGGTTCAAAATAATGATGCTTCAATAAGTTTGGTGCAGCAAGTAAAATCCATTCGGGTTCAATTTTAGCTAAGTTACGCAAATAGACCTGAGATGTTTCCACCATCTCAAATGCCATCACCCAAGATGCACCAGCTTTGTGTAACGTTGAAGCTGGGAAAATACGGGCTTTTTGCTGACGAACTGCCATATAAACATTTTTTTCATCAGTTTTATTGGCAATAAAAGATAATAAACCTGTGAGCAATGCACGATGTAGATTTTCATAACTGGCAGGTTTTTCATTAAATGACAGCTTTAACCCTCTTGCCAAATCAACCAGTTGTTCATGAGTCTTTTTCCATTCGCGTAATCTCAGCCAACTCAAGAAATGCTGACGTGCAAAAGTTCGGCGTTTATTTTCACTTAAATTTTCACGATTATTTTGTAATGTTTCCCATAACGTTGTATAAAACAAAAAGTCAGAGTCCGCCTGTTTAAACAGCGCATGCTTTTGATCTGCTTGTGTTTGTTTATCGGCGGGGCGTTCGCGTGGATCTTGCACAGCCAGTGCCGCGACAATAATCAAGGCTTCATTTAGAACACCAAAATGGGCGCCACCCAAAATCATACGAGCCAAACGTGGATCAATGGGCATTTTTGCCATCTGCTGACCAATTTTAGTGAGCTCGTCTTTTTTATCGTTATAAGCACCCAATTCGATCAATAGTTTACGACCATCATTCACCAAACGGTGATCAGGTGGCTCAATAAAATCAAAAGCTTCGACAGAACCCAAACCCAAACTTTGCATCTGTAAAATTACCGAAGCCAGATTGGTACGCTTAATTTCAGGTTCAGTAAACTCAGGACGACTCAGGAAATCTTCTTCACTATACAAGCGAATACAAACACCTGGAGCGATACGACCACACCGTCCTTTTCGTTGATTTGCTGCCGCTTGAGAAATCGCTTCTATGGGCAAACGCTGTACACGAGAACGATAGCTATAACGTGAAATACGAGCAAAACCACTATCAATCACATAGCGGATATTGGGTACTGTCAAAGCAGTTTCTGCAACGTTAGTAGCTATGATAATACGTCTTCCGCCACCAGTCGGATTGAAGATTTTTTGTTGTTCAGCCAATGCCAACCGTGCGTACAATGGTAGAATCTGTGTATGACGAGGACCATACTTTTGCAAGGTTTCCTGAAGTTCCCGAATCTCTTGTTCTGTACTTGAAAAAATCAGGATGTCGGCATGCTCAGGATGCCCTTTTTGTTCTGCATCTTTAAAACATTCTTCAACAGCTTGAACGACAGCTCTGGGTAAATTTTCTTCAAAATCATCAAAATCATCATCATCACTTCCCCTAATTGTCATTTCTGAAATAGGGTGATAACGAACTTCTACAGGAAAACTGCGCCCCTCAACTTCAAAAATAGGCGCAGCATGAAAATATTCACTAAAACGGTTTACATCGAGTGTCGCCGAGGTAATGATGATTTTTAAATCTGGGCGCTTTTTAATAAGCTGTTTCAAGTAACCCATAATGAAGTCGATATTTAATGAACGTTCATGTGCTTCATCAATAATAATCGTATCGTATTTAGTCAAATAACGATCATGTGCCAGCTCCGCCAGCAAAATACCGTCAGTCATTAAACGAACAATGGAATCATTTGAACCTTGCTCATTAAATCGTACTTTAAAACTGATCGACTCACCCAGCTTTTCACCAACTTCTGATGCAATGCGCTCGGAAACACTGCGAGCAGCCAGACGCCGTGGTTGAGTATGCCCAATCATCCCTGTTAAACCACGTCCAGCGAGCATGGCAATCTGCGGTAATTGTGTTGTTTTACCAGAACCAGTTTCACCGGCAACGATAATGATTTGATGTTTTTGAATCGCCTCAATCAATTGATCAGCATATTGTGTAACTGGTAGATCCTGATTGAGTCTGATATCTGGAATACGCCCGATTCTTTCACGTACTTTATGATTCGACTTTTCAAAAAGTTCTTGGTATTGCTTAGGATTTGCATCTTTGCCTTTTTGAAGTCGATTTAAACGATGACGGTCGCGAGCCATGACCAATTGATCGACATTTAAATGACTTAGCACAGATAAACAATCCTGATTATAAAAAAGAACTGGCTATTTTACGCTGTAATCCTACAGATATAAAGATGGTATCTAAGTAGCCCTTCTATTTTTAATAAATTAAACTTAGCCTTAAAAAACAATGCAAACCAATTAACCATGAAATCAAATAATAGTTTTTACAATAAAAAAACACCCTCATATATCATATGATATGCAATCATCAACGTAATAAAACCAGACACAATAAAAGAGCAATATCAATAAATATAGAACCTTATTTCTGATAAACATGTGAACAATACAGCATATAACCTGATCATCCTGACCAGAATGAATGTAACAGGATCATTTGCCGATACACTTGCAAATTCAGAAAGAAATCAACTCAAAAGGCCGTATATATCCTAATCATGAAGCAAAATGCTCGTTCATCAAGATCTGAAAAAAAAATCCTACCAAGCTTAGCAATCACGATATGATTACTAAAACGAATAAAATATGACTCATTTAAAATTCTTACAACTGAATTTTATCGATAAAATTTAATAAGTTAAAATATTTATTGTTATTTTTTGATGTTAACCCTTGAAATCTTATCATTAAGACATCATGTTTCTACCCAAGTCAAAGAATGCTTTTGTCATTGAAGCATCATACAGATCATGCAATATTTCCTGCATAGTATGAAATGTCAAAGCACTCATAATTGATGAAATTGTATCTGGAGAGAGCTAAATTCAATTTTCCGATTTTAGCTATGAAAAAATACTATTTCACCAATAACAAAAAAGTCTTTATTCTAGTTATATATTGAAAACAAACCTCAATCATGGAGAAAATGATGAGCTTAATTAATACTGAAGTTAAACCATTCAAAGCACAAGCATTCCAAAAGGGTCAATTTATTGAAGTTACTGAAGCTAACTTTAAAGGTAAATGGTCTGTTGTATTCTTCTATCCAGCTGACTTCACTTTCGTTTGCCCAACTGAACTTGGCGACCTTGCTGACAACTACGCTGAATTCCAAAAATTAGGTGTTGAAATCTACTCAGTATCTACTGACACTCACTTTACTCACAAAGCTTGGCACGATTCTTCTGAAGAAATCAAAAAAATCGAATACGTAATGGTTGGCGATCCTACCTGGACTCTTGCTAAAAACTTCGAAGTTCTTATCGAAGCTGATGGTCTTGCTGATCGTGGTACTTTTGTTATCGATCCTGAAGGTAAAATCCAAATCATCGAAATCAATGCTGGTGGTATTGGTCGTGATGCTTCAGAACTTCTTCGTAAAGTTAAAGCAGCTCAATACGTTCATTCTCACCCAGGTGAAGTTTGCCCAGCTAAATGGAAAGAAGGCGATGCAACTCTTGCTCCTTCAATCGACTTGGTTGGTAAAATCTAATTTCTGATTAGATTTAACTGCTTAAAAAACCACATCTTTTGATGTGGTTTTTTATTGCCAAGATATTAATTTTATAT
>NZ_OOGT01000357.1 GCF_900323515.1 Acinetobacter stercoris
GTTTTTATATTGAGAATAATGTTATTAATTATACTGAATTTCTATTTTTGTAATGAATGCTTGATTTTTATAAAATAATTGTGTAGAAAATTAATATATTA
Source organism: Acinetobacter stercoris (assembly GCF_900323515.1). Taxonomy (GTDB): domain Bacteria; phylum Pseudomonadota; class Gammaproteobacteria; order Pseudomonadales; family Moraxellaceae; genus Acinetobacter; species Acinetobacter stercoris. The sequence goes on from NZ_OOGT01000357.1 coordinate 102, forward strand.
ATTAACTGTATTCTGAAAATATATAATTAATTATCCCAAACTTAATGGAATAAGGGGGAACTCAATGGAAATGAATACATATCAAAAGCAGTATAAAACTCTGCATCACTTTCATGGTCTACAACCTTTTTTTAAAAAAAGGCACTGTCAGCGCTTGATTGGTCAGCAATATACAGAATTTGTTTCCGAATTTTATCAAATGCAGATTTCAGAAGATCATCCACCAGTATTTGCAGTTCCTGACGGTTGTATTGATATTTTATTCGAGTGTGATCAGCATAATCCTCAAGCACGTATTTGTGGATCAACATTACATTCACAATATGTTGAATTAAAGGAGAACATTCCTTATTTTGGTATTCGTTTTTTACCTGGTGTTATTCCAAAATTTATCGGTATTTCTGCTAGCGACTTGATCAACCAATCAATCAATTTTTATGATTTAGTAGAGAATAATGAAAATCTGGTCGAACGTATTGTCTATGCTGACTCAATAGATGAAAAAATCAATATTTTTTTCCTTAGTGTTTCTAGTCAGTTAAAGCGTGATTTTTCATATATTACCGAGAGTATTATTCATTATATTATTCAACAAAATGGGGAGGGGAAGATCAAAGACCTTGAAAAGATCACTGGTTATAGTAGTCGGCATATACAGCGTATTTTCAAGCAAGATATAGGCATGAGTATCAAAACTTTTGCATGTATCATGCGTTTTCAAGCAGCGATTCATGCTTTAGATCACCCCACAACTCCAAAATTAGCTCATCTAACTTACGAGCTTGGCTATAATGATCAGGCACATTTTCATAAAGAGTTTAAAAAATTCAGTGATATGGCTCCGACTGATTTTATAAAATTCATCACTAAATTAAATTAGGATTGAATTATCCAAATATAACAATCGTAGTGGCGGGAAATCGTGTTTTTAATGGGCCTAATGATGTCATAGATGTTTGATTTCCTGATTTGAGTTTCACATGTGCTTTAAAATAATAGAGATTTTTTGATAAATGGCTTATGTAATCTTTTCTAAATATAACTCGGTTATTCTGAAATAATCTAATCTAAAAAGTTGGGTAATACACAATGTTCAATATTAAATCTATTTCTCTTATTGTTTTGACTAGCATATCTCTTACTTTGAGTGCATGTTCTAAAAAAGAAACATCCCAGCCAGAAAATACGTCTTCAGAATCCCAAACAGAACAATCTTCAGCAACAACAAATGTATCGCAAAATGAAACTCAGGCAGCTGCAATTGATTCTACGACACAAGAGAATGCAACTGGGGATGAAGCTGCAATTGCTGCACTAGATAAACCAACTGAAAGTGCAGAACATTAATTAATGATTTAGTTTAACAATAACAATAACAATAACAATAACTTAAATCACATTCTGATTTGATCAATTATTTACAAAAACCATCCTTGAAGATGAAGATACAGGATGGTTTTTTTGTTGGATGGAAAATATATTCATAAATTTATTTATTCACATGTTTTAAATATTTAATTTGGGTTATTTATAACAGTCTTAATTTTTTGTTTTTAGCTTGTTATGTCTAGCAATGATAAAATTTGTAATCGTATACAGTTCTGTAGCTATAACATCAGATGAGAATAATAAAAGGTAAAGCTTGAAATACTTAATATAGAGAATGAGTCAATTTAGTTCAATTTAAACTAATTAGATTAGGTTTAACATCATTGTTAAGAAAGCATAATTTTAATTTTGGCCATTGAAAAGATCTGGATCTTAATATTAAATC
>NZ_OOGT01000053.1 GCF_900323515.1 Acinetobacter stercoris
ATTTTAAAGAGAATTCTAAATTTCTCAATGAGTGTTTTGATAGTATTTGGACAAACCAAAATATTAAGCCGAATGAAATCATTCTCGTTTTAGATGGTTCTATTAACTCAGAGCTGGAAAGTGTTGTTGAAAGCTGGCAAAAAAAAATTGGTTCTGCTCTAAAAATTATTCCTCTTCCTCAAAATATGGGATTAGGGAAAGCACTTAACGAAGGATTAAAACACTGCTCTAACGATTGGGTATTTCGTATGGATACCGATGATATCTGTACTCCAGAACGCTTTGAAAAACAAATTAAATATATTGAAGAAAACCCTGAGGTTGTTTTGTTTAGTAGCCAGATTTTAGAGTTTAATAATAATCCAAATGATGCTTCAGTAGTTAAATCAGTACCAGTAGAGCATAATGACATTGTCCAATTTGCCCAAAAGCGTAGTCCATTTAATCATATGGCTGTTGCTTACAAGAAGCCAGTAATTGAACAAGTTGGTGGGTATCAGCATCATTTATTTATGGAAGACTATAATTTATGGTTAAGAGTAATTGGAGCTGGCTACAAAGTAGGTAATCATCCTGATGTACTACTTTATGCAAGGGTAGGTAATGGGATGCATGCTAGACGTAAAGGTCTTCAGTATATTAAAAGTGAAAAACAGTTACTTGATTTAAAGAAAAAGCTAAAATTGCAATCACCATTGTATGCTAACATGCTATTTTTAGCGAGAGCATCTTTTAGACTTTTACCAGCCAGTTTATTAGGTAAGATATATAATACTTTTTTACGAAAAAAAGTTTAAAAATATAGAGTGGAATTAGGATGAAACGTTTGGTTGACATTGTTATAGCTACTATAGCACTTTTGCTTCTTTCACCGATTTTCTTGTTTGTAGCATATAAAGTACGAAAAAACCTTGGATCTCCGGTCTTTTTTTATCAAGATCGTCCTGGTAAAAACGGCAAACTTTTTAAAATGATCAAATTTAGATCCATGAAAGATGCTTTTGATAATGATGGCAATCCATTACCTGATGAGAAACGTATAACTCCTTTTGGTAAAAAGTTACGTTCGACTAGCCTTGATGAAATGCCACAGCTTATAAATGTATTAAAAGGTGACATGAGCATAGTAGGACCACGTCCTCAAATGAAAGAGTTTTTAGAGCATTATACTCCTAACCAAATGCGTCGGCATGAAGTTAAACCTGGTATGACAGGTTTAGCACAGGTGAGCGGTCGCAATAACCTGTCATGGGAAGAAAAGTTTGATCTGGATGTACAGTATGTAGAGCAACAATCTATTTTTTTAGATTTCAAGATTATGTTTAAAACTGTAGAAGTGATGCTTAAAAAAGAGGGAATTAACGCACCGGATCAAGCAGTAGGTGCGAGTCGTTTTTCTGGTTCGGAAACTTCCGAAAATAAATCTTCATCTAATCACTAAATCAGTAGAAAAGTTATTTATTATGATTAAGAAAGCCATTTTACCTGTAGCTGGTCTCGGAACACGTTTTTTACCTGCAAGTAAATCTATCCCTAAAGAAATGGTTACAGTTGTTGACCGTCCTGCTATCGAATACGTTATCAAAGAGGCTGTAGCGGCAGGTATTGAGCAAATTATTTTAGTTACACATTCGTCTAAAGCGTCCATTGAAAACTATTTTGATCGTAACTTTGAGTTAGAAACAACACTTGAAAATAAAAAGAAATTTGATTTATTGAATGAAATTACCAATATTATTCCATCTAATGTTTCGATTGTGAGCGTTCGCCAACCACAGCCTTTAGGTTTAGGGCATGCAGTTTTATGTGCGAAGAATGTTATTGGAAATGAGCCATTTGCAGTACTGCTACCTGATGTTCTGGTAAAAGATATATCTGGACAAAATGATTTAAGTAAAATGATTCAACGTTATGAAACATCTGAGTCTGCCCAAATCATGGTAGAAGCGGTTCCTGAACATTTAGTTGATCAGTATGGCATCGTAGATGTTATTGAGAGCCCTGTAGAAGGTGAAAGTATTGCTATGCAAGGTATTGTTGAAAAACCAGCAATAGGCAGTGCACCATCCAATCTTTCGGTCGTAGGGCGTTATGTTTTACCAGCAAAAATCATGCAACTTTTGGAAAATACCCCTAAAGGTGCAGGTAATGAAATTCAGTTGACTGATGCTATAGCTGCTTTACAGGCTACGGATGTAGTCGAGGCATACCGTATGTCGGGTCAAACTTTTGACTGTGGAAGTAAGTTGGGGTATTTAAAAGCTGTTTTACATTATGGCCTAGAGCATCCAAAACTCGGTTTAGAATTTAAAAAAATGATAAAAGATTTAGATTTATAATTTTTGAGGAAGCTTATGAAAATTGCGGTATTTGGTGCAACTTTACAAGCTGCCGTAATTAGTGCGTTGTCGGCAGAATCAGGGCATTTTGTAACTTGGTGTCCCCAGGCTGATTTAGCAGATTTTCATTTATCAAGTCTCAACCTGGATTCTCAACTCGATCATTTACTTGAATCTCAACAGAAACTTAATTTTTTAAAGATAGAAGATAAACACATCCTGGAACAACATTTTGATGTGTATTTTTTTGCGTTTAATCCGTTGAATTTAGAATTGGCACTTAAAGTCGTAAAGGAGCTGAGTGAAAAACCATTGATTCATCCTAAACTCATGGTGAACGGATCAACATTTGGGCTTAATGGAACAGCCAGGCTTCAGTCTGTTTTACCAAAGGATGCTTGGGTATATTGGCCAGATATGACTCAGGATGGACGATCAATCGAGAGTATCATCCAGGCGAAATCCGTAGTAGTTGGTGTAGATGATTTAGGTTTTGCTAAAACCCAGATGACAGAGTTACTTAGACCTTTCTTTCCACGTGAAGAGCAATTGATTTTCATGCCGATTCTTGATGCCGAGTTTACCAAACTCAGCATTTCAGGGATGTTGGCGACACGGATCAGTTATATGAATGATCTGGCATTGGTTGCTGAAAAACTTGATATTGATATTGAAAATGTACGCTTAGGATTGGGTGCGGATAACCGTATAGGTGCAAGCTATCTTTATTCTGGTGTGGGTTTTGGTGGTGAAAATTTTTCACGTGATATTTTGACCTTATCTCAAACTGTTTTTGATTCAGGGAATCGAAGTTTATTATTACAACAAGTTTGGGATATTAATGAACAACAAAAAGAAGTTTTATTTCGTAAATTCTGGAACTATTACCAATCTAATATTCAAGGTAAAACCGTTGCAATTTGGGGAGCCGCATTTAAAGAAAAATCTTCGAGTGTAGTGAACTCACCTATTCATAGTATGCTAAAAGCATTTTGGGCGCAGGGTGTAACTGTTCGCTTACATGATCCTCAGGCATTAAAAGAAATAGAAACAATTTATGGACACCGCGAAGATCTGATTTATTGTGAAGATCCATATCATGCAGCCGATGGTGCAGATGCGCTTTGTTTGGTAACTGCGTGGCGCCAATATTTGAGCCCTGATTATGAAAAACTAAAAAAACTGATGCATCATCCTTTTATTTTGGATGGTCGAAATATATATGATCCAGAGTATGTCAAGGCGAAAGGCTTTGCTTATGAAGGAGTAGGTCGATCATGAGTAAGAATATAGAAAAATTTCCGAAGGCCAAAACACTTTCAGCTCGTCATGAATTAGAACATTTAAAAACGGAAATTGAGCATATTCATTTAAGTGAATTATTTGCCCAAAACCCGCAACGGTTCGAGCAACTCTCCGTAAAAATGCAACAATTGTGTTTCGATTTTAGTAAGCATAGATTGAATAATAAAGTGCTTCATAGCCTGATCAATTTTGCTAACGAGCAAAAATTGCCTGAGTGGATAGAGCGTTTATTCTCTAATGAATCAGTTAACTATACTGAGGATCGTGCAGCCATGCATTGGGCTTTGCGTTTACCAAAGGAGACTAAGGATCATCCAGATCTAGCAAAAAAAATACATGCTCAATTGGATCGTATGTACCAGCTGGTTCAGAAAATTCATGATGGGCAATATCGTGGATCAACGGGTGAGGTGATTCGTGATGTAGTCAATATTGGTGTGGGGGGGTCTGATCTGGGACCACTCATGGTGACACATGCCTTAAGTGACTATAAGGTGCCTACGCAGCAAAAGTTAAATGTCCATTTTGTGTCGACGATGGATGGCAGTCAGCTATCGGATTTATTACATCAATTCCGCCCTGAAACCACATTATTTATTATATCTTCCAAATCATTTGGTACGATTGACACTTTATCCAATGCACAAACGGCACGTTGCTGGCTAGAAAAATCATTAGGTAAATCTACTGCTGTATTGAAATGTCACTTTGTAGGGGTTTCTACGAAACCTAAGAAAATGCTGGAATGGGGTATCTGCCCTGAAAACCAGTTTTTGCTTTGGGATTGGGTTGGTGGTCGTTATTCTCTATGGTCTTGTATTGGTTTACCCATTGCATTGACTATTGGTGTCTATGGGTTTAAACAGCTTTTAGCTGGTGCACATTATGTTGATCAACATTTTCAGACTGTTCCATTTGAGCAGAATGTTCCTGTTTTAATGGCATTGTTAGGGATTTGGAATAATAATTTCCTCAACATGCAAACGCATGCGGTACTACCTTATGATGGTCGTTTGAAGTACTTTGCAGCTTATCTACAACAGCTTGAGATGGAATCTAACGGTAAATCCATCAGTCGTGAGAATGAAAAAGTTGATGAACTGACTTGTCCGATTGTTTGGGGCGAAGTTGGTCCAAATGCACAACATGCATTTTATCAGCTGCTTCATCAGGGAACACATGCCGTAAGTTGTGATTTTATTGCACCTGTTGAGCGCTATAATGCAAATCAATTTACCTATGCTGAGAATGCTGAGGCTTTGATTTCCCAGCACCATTTAGCGCTTTCAAACTGTTTGGCACAATCTCGGTTATTGGCATTTGGCAATCAGGCCTTAGATCAGCACGAGTTGGAAAATTTACCTGTTTATAAGCAATATACAGGAAATCAACCAAGTTCAACCTTATTGATTGATGAATTATCCCCATATAGTTTAGGTATGTTGATTGCACTTTATGAACATAAAGTTTTTGTTCAGTCTGTACTCTGGAATATTAATCCATTTGATCAATGGGGAGTTGAGAAAGGTAAGGAAATTGCCAACCAATTGCTTCCTATTTTAAGTGGTTCAGAAACAGATATATCTAAACTTGATGCATCTACTCAAGGTTTGATCAGGATTTTATTAGGAAGATAACATGGCGAAGATTTTAGTTACTGGTGGCGCAGGATACATAGGCTCACATACTTGCCTGGAATTATTAAATGCGGGTCATGATGTCATTGTACTTGATAACTTATCAAACAGTTCTGAAGAGTCTCTTTATCGTGTACAGGAATTATCTAGTAAAAAACTGGACTTTGTTCAGGGGGATATTCGCCATGATCAGGATCTGGATAAAGTCTTTAACCAATATCAGATTGATGCTGTTATTCATTTTGCTGGATTAAAGGCGGTTGGTGAAAGTCAGCAGATACCTTTGACATATTTCGATAACAACATTGCAGGTAGTATTAATTTAACTAAAGCAATGGAACGGGCAGGAATATTTAAACTTGTATTTAGTTCATCTGCAACAGTATATGATGAAGCTAATATTTCACCTTTAAATGAAAATATGCCGACTGGTATGCCAAGTAATAATTATGGTTATACCAAATTAATTGTAGAACAGTTATTAGAAAAAATGTCTGAGGCAGATCCGCGTTGGTCGATAGCTTTATTGAGATATTTTAATCCAGTAGGTGCTCATAAAAGTGGTCATATTGGTGAAGATCCACAAGGTATTCCAAATAATCTTATGCCATACGTAACTCAAGTTGCTGTTGGCCGTCGTGAAAAGTTGTCTATTTATGGGAACGATTATAACACTGTAGATGGAACAGGGGTTCGCGATTATATTCATGTGGTTGATTTGGCCAATGCCCATTTATGCGCATTAAATAATCGTTTAATTAATAACGGTTGTCGTGCTTGGAATATCGGTACAGGCAATGGTTCTTCAGTATTAGAAGTTAAAAACGCATTTGAGAAAGTCAACGGTGTTTCCATAGCTTTCGAATTTGCACCGCGACGTTCAGGAGATGTGGCCATATCATTTGCTGATAGTACGCGTGCCAAAGAAGAGCTTAATTGGACTGCCAAATTTGGGCTTGAAGATATGTTAAAAGATAGCTGGAACTGGCAAAAGCAAAATCCTGATGGCTATCAAAAATAGTACTTTTAATATTTGATTGTAATTTTATAAGGGACAAATAAGGGTAATATTTATCCCTTATTTTCATCAAGTATTCATTTCTTTGTCATGTAATTTTCATCCTTGCGCAACAGACTGTTTCTCAAATTTTGTTTAAAAATTGAGAAACATATGCATACAACAAAAATTATTTTATCATCCACCTTATTTATAATGGCAACCTTATTGCAAGGTTGTAATGATGACAAAGACATAACTATTACACCTCAGGTTCCTGATACAACAACACAGGGTTCTAAAGCAACTGTGGCTGTACTGGAAACAACAGATTTACACAGCAATATTTTAAGTTATGACTATTTTAGACTGACGGAAGATAAATCTATCGGTTTTGAACGAACAGCTACCCTGATTACTCAAGCCCGTAAAGAGTTTCCAAATACTTTACTTTTTGATAATGGTGATACCATTCAAGGCACTGCTTTAGCAGACTATCAAGCTGTGGTGAAACCAATCAGCTGCAATCAGACTTTAGCTATTTATAAGGTTATGAATCAGTTTAAATTTGATGGTGGCGGTATTGGTAATCATGAATTTAATTATGGTTTACCATTTCTAAATCAGGTGACGAATAGTAAATTTGATGTGGATGGTGTTACCAGCCCAAGTGCCCAACCAGACTGCGGAGGTCCTGAGTTTCCTCTGGTCTTGTCTAATATTTATAGTCATAAAACCAAACAGCCTCTTTTTAGACCTTATAAAATTATTGATAAAAAAATAACAGCAACAACTCCAGATGGCAAAACTATCACTTCTAATATTAAAGTTGGAATCATCGGTTTTACGCCACCACCAATTATGAGTTGGGATAAACGATGGTTAGAAGGAAAAGTTTATTCCATTGGTGTAAAAGAAGCGGCAGAAAATTATATTCCGAAGATGAAAGCAGAAGGCGCTGAGATCATCGTGGCACTTGCACATGGTGGATTGGATGGTAGCCCTTATTCTGAAAGTATGGAAAATGGTAATTATTATTTATCAAAAGTTAAAGATATCGATGTGATGTTACTCGGGCATTCTCATGAAACATTTCCAGGCAATGCAACCCAGTTTGATCTGGCTGGTGTAGACAAGGTTAAAGGGACGATTAATGGTGTACCTGCAACCATGAGTAGTTTTTGGGGGAAAGCGCTGGGAGTGATTCAACTTAAGCTCACTTATGATGGAAAGAAATGGGTGATTGATAAGTCGAAAACCAGGGTTGAAGCACGCAGTATCCAAAATGCGGATAAGTCTTATGTGCAAGCAGATCCAGATATTGTAAAACTTGTTGCAGCAGAGCATCAGGCGACGATTGAATATGTCAAAACTCCAATTGGTACAACTGATTTCAATATGACCAGTTATTTTGCCGATTTGGGAGATCCTAGTGCGATTGAAATAGTTAATCAGGCACAAGCTGCTTATATCGGAAACTATATAAAGGATAATTTACCTCAATACGCCAATCTACCCGTGCTATCTGTAAGTGCGCCATTTAAAAGTGGTTTTGCTGGGAGTGGAGATTATACCGATGTCGCTTCTGGAAAAATCGCGATTAATAACGCTGCAGATTTATATCTATATCCCAATAATGTTTATGCGGTAAAAGTTACAGGAGCTGATATTTTAAAATGGCTGGAAACGGCAGCAAAACGTTTTAATAGAATAGACCCTGATAAAACTACAGCACAAGAGCTCATTAATAATCAGTTTCCTGGTTTTAATTTCGATATGTTTACTAGCCCAGATTTAAGTTACCAGATTGATGTCACTCAGGTAGAGGGGAGCCGCATCAGGAATTTGAAATATAAAGGGCAAGCGATAGATGTAAAAAAAGAGTTTATTGTTGCAACCAATAATTATCGTGCCAACAGTGGAAATTTTCCTGGTCTGGATGGCTCCAAAACCATTTATGCTGCACCAGATACCAACCGTGATGCTTTGATCAGTTATATTAAATCAGTCAAAAATATTACGCGTGCTAATAATGGCAGTCACCGTAGCTGGTCATTTGTACCTGTGAAAACGGCAGCTGTGGTGACATATACATCTGCACAAAATAAGTTAGCACTTGCTCAGGCAGCAGGTCTGGATTTTGTATCTGTATTACAGGCGGATAATGGTACTGGCAAGGGGCTAAGTGTATACAAGGTGGATCTCTCGAAAGCACGATAACTTTTCCAGAGTTAAAATAGCTTCCTTAAGTAAGGTGAATATGAGTTTTTATACTTTGTATTCACGCATTAAAAAAGCCAATGTTCAACATTGGCTTTTTTATTATCAGGCGTTAACTTTGAATTAATTTTGTCAATTCATCTACATAAGTTTGCATTGGTTTAGGATTTCTATCTTTACGGCTTTCAATATTTAAACGTAATAATGGTTCAGTATTTGATGCACGGACATTTAATCTCCATGTACCAAAATCTAGGCTGACACCATCCGTTTTGTCAATTTCAGGTTTTTGATCTGCATAAAAATCAAAAATTTTCTGAATCGTATCGGCAGAATTCGCCACTTTAAAGTTGATTTCTCCACTACATGGGAACTTATCAATCATGTTTTCGACGAGACTAGAAAGTGATTTTCCAGTTTCAGACAGTACAGAGACAGCAAGCAACCATGGAATCATACCGCTGTCACAATAAGCAAAGTCGCGGAAGTAATGATGGGCACTCATTTCTCCTCCATAAACTGCATTGTTTTCACGCATTACATCTTTAATAAATGCGTGTCCTGATTTGGACTGAACAGCGATACCATCATATTCTTGTAAAACGTCTAAAGTGTTCCAAAGTAAACGTGGATCATGGACAATTTTTTCGCCTTTTTGTTTGAGTAAGAAAGCTTGAGCAAGTAATCCAACGATGTAATAACCTTCAATAAACTGACCTTTTTCATCAAAAAGGAAGCAGCGATCAAAGTCACCGTCCCATGCAATGCCCATATCTGCTTTATGTTCTAAAACGGCATTACGAGTACTGTCACGATTTTCAACTAAAATCGGGTTAGGGATGCCGTTAGGGAAAGTACCATCAGGATCATTATGGATTTTGATAAATTCTACAGGAATATTTAAGGTTTTAAATTTTGCTTCTATTGCATCGACTACATGACCTGCTGCGCCATTTCCTGCATTCATCACCAATTTGAGTGGACGAATTTTTTGAGGATCTATGTATGTTAGAAGATGGTCAATAAATTCAGGTAAAATATTATATTTTTGGGTTGAGCCTTTTTTTTCTACTTTTTCAAAGTCTTGAGTTTCAGCTAAAAACTGGATTTCTTTTAAACCAGTATCAGCACTGATCGGACGTGAGTTTTCACGAACCAGTTTCATACCGTTATAGTCCATTGGATTATGGCTGGCAGTGACTTCAATCCCTCCTTGTACATCCAGATGAAAGGCGGCAAAGTAAACTTCTTCGGTTCCTGTCAAACCTAAATCTAAAACATCAACACCTGCATCGTTTAAGCCTCTAATGGTGGCTTGTTTGAGATCTTCACTGGTTAAACGGACATCTGAACCGACTACAACTGTTTTAGGTTGATAAATTTGTCCGTATGCACGACCAATGTTATATGCGATTTCTTCGTTTAATTCTGTGCCGAGTTTGCCTCGGATATCGTAGGCTTTAAAGCAAGTCAGTTTTGTCATTACTCAAATTCTTGTCGATTTAAAAACACCAGGAATTATAGCTCGATAACGTTATGATGCTGGGTGTAATGATCGTATTTTTTTACTAAAATTGTGAGTGAAATATTTTGATTTATTGGTACAAAATATAATTGCGTGAAAGCCAATGATATCCGATCAGATATCCATTCTTTATATAGTCATTTATGATTTTCACACGATGACACGTAAAATGGTTTCACCCGCGTTTGAACTGATATCAAATTCTCCTCCGAGTCGATTGATACGTGCCTGCATACTCTGTAAGCCTACATGTAGACCTTCCTGAACAGTAGTTGGGTCAAATCCAACACCATTGTCACGAATGGTCAAGACCAGCTGATGGTTCGAATTTTCTTCAAGAATAATAGCAACATGGTTCGCATGGCTATGTTTAATTACATTGGTTAGAGCCTCTTCTGCAACCCGTGCCAAAGTCAGACATTGTTGTGTTGTTGGCAATTGTTCCCATTTTTCAGGAAAAATCCAGTCAGATTCAATATCGATTTCTTCAAAAATCTGTACGAAACGATGTCTTAATGGGGCTCCCCAGAGTACTGGTGTCGCAGGAGGTTCCATATCAACATTTGCACCAGTATCTATTATTTGCCGTAGATCACTGCGTAGTAACTTTAAAATGGACAAAAAGTGGGTTTTATCGAGTTTTTCATTTTTATCGACTAAAATCATAGATCTAACTAGAGAACCACCGAGACCGTCATGCAGTTCATGAGAGAGATTGAGTCGTTCCTGTAAACGCATATTTTCAATTTCAAGTTGATATTTTTTCTCAAGAGAAAGCTTTAAATCAAAACTAACCTGTTCAACAGTGTCTTTCAGGATGTGGTTAAATTTTTTTGTATGTTGCAGATGTTTGGATATTCTCCATGCCAAAATGACAAATAGCGCGAGCATAATAATTGCAGATGAATAAGGAGCGTAAAAACTTGATTTGGAGTTGGTGATCAAATAATGCAGATCATGTATGGCGATAAAGAAACCCCAACCTTGGCAAGGTTCACCGACATAAATTACATTAAATATATTAAAAGTACATTAAACTAAATACATATAAAACAAATACTTAATTCCTTAATATTTAATGATGTAATTTAAAGTAGGGTAGAGTAAGAAGAAGTTAGTCACTTTAATATGCATTAAAATTCAACAATAATAACCAACATAAAATATGCTTCTATTTTTTATTATTTTTATTTTTTACTATTTGATAAAAATTATTTAGCTGCTGAGGAGTCCTGAATTTGGTAAGCAGCAATAGTCAAACAAATTGACCTAGATTCTTGGTAAGCGTCCGCTGAGCCCCATCGCTATTTTTTAATTTGAGTTGGGTTTCCATCGGTGTGGCAGTAATTCTTCTATTTGGGTCACTTTCAGTGTCGGCAGCCTTTTCAGCACATCACTTAAATAGGCATAAGGATCTAGCCTATTCAGTTTTACTGACTGGATTAAAGGCATGATGTTCGCCGCTCGCTGACCAATGCGCAGTGAGCCAGCAACCAGCCAGTTCTTACGTCCCAACGCCCAGGGGCGCATTTGGTTCTCCACCCCTTGCGAAGCAGTGCTTCTTGTATCAGTAACCCACCGTTGATTAGGCTGCGTTGGATTAAATCGGTGGCTACTCAACAGTCGCTCTTTACGAAGTCTCGCACATCATAACGCAATAACTTTGTCAGGTTTTCTGAATCTTAAATCCATAATATTGTGTCTTATGTTTAGATATGGCTATTAAGCCACAAAATAATGGAGTTATAAAATGTGTCGGTTGATCGGTGAAAAGGTGCTTTATTGGCTGATTAGATCCTAATAGATTAAAGAAATCTAATTAGACATTTACAATCTAATGGAATCTATTGCAATGAATCAATCGTTGCGGCGTAATTGAGATGACTACCATCAAGATTTTCCCAGTCAAAAACGATAAGCTACCATAGCAGTTATCAGACTCACCGTATTTACGGGTTCTAATCATTTGCAAGTATTTGAAAGTCTGGATGCAATTTTTTCCAATGCTCTCTTAGTTTTTCTTTATGGGCAGAACCCATTGGTAAATCTAGTAATAGCGCTGGCCATACTGACCGTGCTTTGTCCATGATCTCGTGAAGTTGTTTTTCAATTACACGCCATGGAACACCGACTTTTTCTGCCCATTGTTCAAAGTGTTTCATCTCAGCTAAATACCAATCTTTATTTTTGGCAAGATTCAATGCGAAGTGACGCTCATTTTCAATATATACACTTGTCATCAATATATCGTATGCGGGAGATAATCTTGGTGTTCTTTTATCGTGATAAATCATACTCCAGTTCTTTAAGTGTGCATCTCCATTGGCGAGTAAAATATTGATGAGTAAACGGCTGGCAAATTGCTGAATATCAGAAATTTTGTTATCTGAATACTGGTAAATGATCTTGCCTATCTGCTCATAATTTGTGGTACTGTATTTCTGATGTGGATATGCACCAAAGATCTGAGCAAAATCTTCAATATGAATAAGCTCTGTAGTGTTAGCAGTACTCTGTCTATCGAATCTCTTAATTGCAAAAGCATATTGCTCTTGGGGTAAATTTAATGGTGGAAGGTCTTGTAAGAGTGCCATATCCACCAAGCGAATCTCAGGGACATCTATTCCGACCATTTTGGCAAGGGTCATCATAGAATATTCATTCAGTGGAACAAAAGCATGTCTGGAAGAAGGAGTTTTGATAATCCAATCCCCGAGTAGACTGGATTCCGTTGCCTGCGCTAATGTAAAACGCCCGTCTTTGGCTTTCATGGAAAACTTCATTTGGACGCCGGCCAAGGAAAACTTATTATCTGTTCGAATCTCTTGTTTTAAGATCTGATCTGGATTCGAGATCTGAAGCTTGAATTTTATTTCATCTGGGATTTCTTCTGGATCTAATGGGGTCGCAATGAGTGCTCCAGGTAAGTCATGACCTAAAGCTGCCAATAACTGAAATTCATTGTCTATATGGATTTTGAGGCTTTGTGCAATTAGTTCGCGTAATGCACCTTCTGGTAGCAAGTTTGATAGCAAGGGGTGTAAGCGCTGATGTGTAACATAGGTCTTTTCTAAAATCTTATCTGCTTGGGGATACAAGGGGGAAGTAAGCAAGCTCAAGGTCGGGCGTTGCTGATCAAATCGGAAAGAATCCGTAAAAACCAGAATATTTTTTCCGCTCTGAAATCCTGCCAAGTATCCAATGACAGCGTGATGTAATGTTAATTCCAGGACGGCAACAGTATTCATGGTTCCTCTCCTCCGAGAAGACCCTTCCATGGGTTAGTCATTAAGTCATCCTGATCTTCAATAGTGACTTTAATTTCATCATTCAATAATTGTCTGATCAAATGAACCTTATCATCAGGGATGAGCATCAGTTGAGCATTTAATCCTGCCGCTATAATTTCTAAGGTCTCTAATCGAGGGTTGCCCTGACTTTCCAGTTTTTGGTACTGCTGTCTTGAAATGCCTGTACGTGATTGCATATCAACTTGCTTTAAGCCCAATTGGGTTCGTCTTTTTTTGATTTGCTGAAGTAAAGACTTATTCATTGTAGATACATTTATTGCTTTTAGGTCCTATAAGAAACATATTAGTTTCTTTTTTTTTGAAAAGCAATTTATGAATTTATCATTTCGATCTGTAAAATAGCCCTACTTGTATGTATGCAGATGTTATATCTATGTTGTTGGATGTAAATACCAAATGATAAGAGCCCACAGTGCACTGGGTTATGTATCGCCTTTTGAGTTTGAAGCAATGTACTATGATAAGATTAACCCGTTAGGTCAGGTGGCCTAACTTAAATAAAAAAGTCTCCGACAAACCCGGTACGGTTCAGTTAAATTTTTAACAGCATATAGTGATTTCTAGTCCTGCAACTTGGAGTTCAAGAGATCGAGGTCTACCAATACAGGCTAGATGTAAACAGAATTTAAACGCTGCCAGTGCTTTGGCGTCTTTTGTTGAGTAAAGCTGGAGACGAACATAATCTTCTTGGGTCGTAGGATGCTCTGTTGTGCTCGATTTAGCCAGCTTTAGTAACAAAGGTTGTTTCTTTTTATCTAACAATTGTACCAAGTCTTGTCCAAGCAAATGCCAAAACTGATGGGGAAACAGGTCTATTACCTTGAAATAAAATGATTCCAATTGATCGATTTTATTCCATCGATAATGAATGCCGGTATGCGAAACCGTAACACGATTTAAAAATGTCTCAAGCACCACTTTTATTTGATCTGGTTTTTTTTCAAAGATATTTTGAATATTTTCAAAGAAATAGTTCCTTGCTGTGCGCTCTTCAATGGTATCAATCATGGCAGGTTTCAACGGTTTATCCAGATGATTTGTATTGTTGAGATCAAATAACCTTGGGTTGTTTTTTTGAGACTTGAGTTGGCCCAGTTGTTTGGCATTTTCATACCAATAGTTAACCAGTTCGACAGGTAAACTCATTTCTTGTGATACCCGATCTGGATCATGATGAATTTCTAGTAAATTTAGGCATTTAAAAAACCATGCAAATGAAACTTTAGATTCTTTTGTTCCCGCGAAATATTTAAAAAAGTCATGAGGCGGAGTGTTACAAGAAACCTCATCTAGAATGTCTTCTACGTTACTTTTTAACCAGTCAGTTTGATCGTTGAGTAACTGCTGACTTAAATGGACAGAATGTTTTTCGAAATTGAATGGAGCAGAATCTTTCGCTGTGTTTAAAAATTTGAAAGAAGGTAGGTAGCCCATCATCTTTTTTGCCAGTTGAGTATCGATGTCTGGGTGATATTGCAGTATTTTATGTCCAGCAATCAGGTAGCTTAGATGAATATAACTTTTAAAAGTTTCTGTAGGGTCAATGTGACCCAGTAAATGGGCAATCATAAACCAATGATTTTGACCATGTGTATGACGGAGTAACTCTGTCCGAATGGACTGATATTGTTCTTCAGTATAATCCGTCAGATTCTTGACCAGTGGAGCGTAATCGCAGTTGAGCAGAACGGATAAGTGATTGGCAGCCGTGTGTCGAAATGAGTGAAAAGAATAATCATGAGTTTTAAAAAGCTCGTTCATAATCATTCTAAAAGGTGTTGTCACCGTATGTTTGTTCAGCTTGCTATTTTCATTCCAATTACGGAATAGGTATAAGTTTTCCTGATTGAGTAGTCGTTGCTCGACTACATGATTATGAAATAGTTGATATTCATCGGTTTTTAATAAGCAATACACAGGGACTTTGCGTTCAGCACTATCTGTTTTAAGTTGATGTAAGTTTCCTTTCTTTTTTGAGCCGTAGGGCTGAATCCATACGGATAGACAGCTCAAGCCCTCGATATCCCGCACACGTAAGCCGAGAATTTCATTAATACGCATACCGGTACGGTAAGCTAAGATATAGATGATTTTTAATGTCTTATAAGTATTTTCTTGACTATTAGCCCCTGAAAATAAGGTATCTAACTTGTTCATGAAAGCTTGATAAGTCATGGGACCAATGATACGTGCTCTCGGTCTGTTTTGTATGGCAATTGACTCTAATTCGAGAGACTCAGCGTCAAAAACTGTTTGTTGAAAGCTATGGAAGCGTTTCAACATCCTGACGGTCTGACCACTGGATTTTTTAAACTCAGGTTGGCCTGCTTCATCTGCGAGTCGGGTATTCGTGATGATTTGTTGGTAGATCTTCGCTAGGTTCGTATTCAGATCATCTTCGCTATCTAGATATTGTAAAGAATGGGTGAGCCATGGCTCGGCAATACGCGAATAATAAGTGTAAATCGAACCGTCTTTTAAACGCTTATTCTGCTGAAACGATTTTTGAAATTGGTTTACGCAAAAATTAAAACGTTCAGCCAGTGGCTGAATCTGTTCTAATTCTGGTTTATAAAGGCTGATGAGCCATAAGGCGACACGTTTACTGTACTCATTAAATTTATTAGTATTTTCAATGCAATATTCAATGATTAATGCATCGATACTTTGATCAGTTTGTGATGTACGAATCAGTTGTAAAAGGTCTTTGTGAATCTTTATAACATCATCCAAGGCTTGCTGAATGTCATCATTAGAGTAGGATTGACTCACAGTAGATGGTGATTTTTCTACATTTGAATCAGTACGAGTGTCCTGCTGATATTTAAATTTTGGATGAAGAAATCTTTCAAATTCTATTTCTGATAAGCCACAGGTTGCAGTATTCTCAATGAGGCATTGTGAAAGTGCAGGATCAATGTCAACTTTCGGGAGTTGCATCCAGTTAAAGTTGGCGTAGTCGCGTAACAATTTATAAGTTTTGAGATTAAATGGTAACTTAATCTTATTAAAAATAAGCTGTAGATAGTCTTCTACCTTCTGGTTTACTGTACGAATATTTCTGCTATTAAAATGAATTAACCATAAGCGTGTAATTTGATCCGGAATAAAATTACGCGATTTACGGATGGTTTTTTCATCAATAAAGAGATCTCCATAAGAGGGGGAGAGCGGTTCTAAAAATATAATGTTCAGATCTTCGATCTTTCTGATTTTTGCCGGATCTTTTAAATGTTCAAGCAAAGCTTCTAAAGAGGATTTTTGATTTAAGCCTGAGTAAAGCAGGGCAGAAATAACAATATTCCCAATGATTTCATCATCAGAAAATGCCTGGCTATCTTTCGCTAGAATCCAGTAGTCCCAAAGCTTATCAAGAACTTCATCAACCTGATGTCCCTTCTCGATCCAGTCCATTGTAAAAACCGGCTGATCACGCTGCATCTCAAATGTCAGATTCGGTAGGGGCAAAGTCTCACGACGATTTAAATTGATTCGCTTGATATATGACCGAAAAAATTCATGCGCATATTTTTTCCATGCCAAGCTTGAAGCTTTGCGTTTAATAAACTCATAAATTGCTGGATAGAAGGATTCAAGGTGCTCTTTTTGTTCCAAATCTTGTTCTTGGAAATATTGAATTAGTTCCTGTTCTACATCTGCTCTAAGCTGTTTTTCCTGATCGAGTCGGTCTCGTTTTCTACGTGCTTCGGCATATAGTGTTCGAGTTTGCTTAGTATGTTTATTGAGTGAGGACATCGAGTTCAATACCGGTAATTTGAAAATGATCTTTCATTTGTTCAAGAACATGGGCAATGCTTGAATATTGTGAAATAGATAAGCTCGAATAAGGATGAGCAGCTTCTTGCTGCATTGGTTCATGACCGAATAAAGCTAAAATTTCAATTTCGCTAATTTTATGGCTGAGAAACGCACGGGCAGTATGCCGGTGCCAGTTTTCATGGTGCAAACCTAACTCAGGATTAAATTTTTTTATAATCGATGGTCTTAAGGTGTGCCATTGACCATTCTGAAAGATATTTAACAGTGGGAGCTTGCTCTCTAAAATTTGTTGAATATGTTGTGGAATTTCTGGCTGACTAGGACCAATTTGAGTTTTAAAATAATGCAAAAAATCTATAAATTTCTGGAGTTCTTGTGCGACAAAATGACTCAGTGGAATTAAACGTCCATAGCCTTGACGCCCCCCCACTTCTTTATCAGAAACCATGCATATTTTTCTTTTCAGGTTAAAACTTTTTAAAAAACCTGGAAATTCAGCGACGGGTCGTGCAGCAGTAAAGAGCAACAAGAAATGCCACATCCACAGATTGTAATGATTAAAAATTGCTATCCAGTCGTCTTCTTTTTGTGAAATTATTCTGAATTTGAGTGTGGCAAAAATATTTTGAATCACATTTGAAGTTGGTGCTTTGCGGCTGCCAAAGTTTTTTTCTGCAGCATATTCGATATTCTTGTAGTCATCGGATAACGACTCACACAGCTCTTTTAAAATTGAGACATACTCGGTCTGTAAAGCCTGAATATTCTGATGGCAATAAGAAGTAGAAGAAGACTTGTTTGCATCAATACCGGTGAGAAGGTCAGCAAGCTGTTTATTTCCAGTGCGTTGCAAAATAGCCTGATGTAAAAGAGAGCTAATTCTTATTAATGATAATTTTGGAATATAAAGTTTGGTTCTCAGCTGTTTCAAATATTGCTGAAGATCCTCTTCCGTAACGGTGTCACCATCTCGTAGCGAAGCAATAAATGAATTTGGAATCGGGATATCTAGATAGACTGTTTGGTTGAGCAAACCATCTGGATAAGCAAAATCCTTATTTTCAAAAATTGAAAATTTACTTCTCAGAAAATATTGCCCATTGCTTTGCTTGATCTGTTGGCGAGCATTTAAATTTTTAGCACGTTTACTTTGTAGACGTAGCCACTCCTGGGTTTTATTTCCGGTCAGAAATGACAGCATCAGGATCAAGGATGCCTTCTTTTTTTTGGTTTCTTTATCCTTGTCGTTAGAGTCCTCTTCAATTTCAACAATGTAATTTTTATATAGTTCAGTAAGTAGAGCACTTATACTTGTGATATTAGGAAAGAGGCTGCTGTATGGCAGCAAATGTTCTTTTCGTTGAATATGCCTGGCAACCAGAGGCAGCACATAGCTTTGGCTGGATTCTGAATATGTAGCAAGAGGGGTAACGATGGTTGGGTCTACAAGTATTTGACGTGTATCTTGGTCATCTAGTTGTTTTTCTATATTGAGAGCTTTGGACTTTTGCCCTTTTTTAATTTCTGAACTTTCTACAATTAGCTGATCTTCATCTAAAAATTCATGTTGCAGTTGAGTCTCGATACTCGCTTTGGCAATTTTTGCCCGATTTTCTAAAACATAATTAAAGGTGATGCGGATCACTTTTAGCAGATTTTGCATAAAATCATGAGACGGCTCTTTATCACTATTTGTCTCAATGACATCATGCAGATATTGAACGAATTCCGCTAAAGAAAGTATAGGTTTTTGAAGATGCTTCTCCCAAAGGAGTCTATATTCAGGAGTATTTTGATATTCTTTTCCGGAACTCAGAACCCGATTGGCGGTACGGAAGCGCTGGAATAAACGTTTTACAGTATTGAAATGCTCAGTGTGGTCCTCTTTAAAAAGTTCAGGTTTAATGTCCGGAAGAGCAATCAGATAAACTGCTGCTTTTAAGACTAGGATATTCCAGATTAAAGCATTTTCTTCGGACTCTGCTAATTGTGCAATTGAGTTCACATACCAAGTGACTGGTGTTGCGCTAACAGTATGTTTTCGAGAGGAGACCAAGGCAGCGGGTCTAGCAACAACAGAACTGGTTTCTAGATCAAAATCTAATAGATCGAGATTCAGCCCTTCCAGACATTGATCAGTTGGATATGAAATCAGTAAATCAGCAACATATTGAATATGTTTGGTACGTTGGAGCTGCTCGTCACCAAAGAGTTTTTCCAGTGTCTGTTTTAATGATACCCGCGTAATATCAGCAGCATTTTGATGGCTTGGGTTAGATTCTGACATTATGCTTTCCATAGCTGATCTGGCGTGAGAACGAAGTCGGGATTGTTTAGAAGCTGCTGCACAATTCCACTGGTTTGCTGCAGTTGATCAAGCACATTCTGTCTTTTCCGGTTTATAACTTTATTGCGGTATTTCAGTTGATTTTGTGTGCATGACAGCAGTTCTGCAAGCAGATCCAAGCTCATAGTACGGTGAGGTTTGAAAGAATTTTCTTTGTTTAAAGCCAGAATAACTTCAGATGAAATATAAGTATTGATCAGCGATTGGAGTTTTTTAGGGTTAAGTCGATCCAGTTCATGAGGATAAGAGGACAGAAATTTTATGAATTCCAAACTTGTCTCTTTTTTTAATAACTCAATTTTTTCCCCATCTTGAGGAAAAGAATGGATGAGTAAGTTGATATTCTTCGGTATATGCTGAGACCAATATAGAAACCACTGAAAATTATTTGTAATGGTAAAACCAGAGAAATTAGGATCTTTCCATACGTGAAGTTCGAGACTTGGATTTAATGTAGACAAATCAGTTTTTAAGGATTTAAAAGCCTCTTGATAGCAAAGATAAATTCCAGAAAAATAAGGATGTACACTGATTTGGATTTTATTAAAATTTTTACACAACAATTTTTTAGGTGTGCCAAATTTTTCATTGAAATCAAAAGCCGTTTCCATAGTCCCCATAAGTGTAAAAAACAATCAATTGAATATTTTTATAATTTTTTGAAATATTAAACAAGATTGATATACCCCATATCTTGTGTATATTTACAATTAATATACAATATATTGTTATTTTTATATAATTTTAAGAACTAAATAACAACCTATAACATGCTATTTAT